>JALTUD010000097.1 GCA_027047735.1 Flavobacteriales bacterium
CATCATTATTGATGATTATGATTCTTAAATTACTTGACAAATAGTTGTTCCAAAGGGCATTGATGTCGTACACAAAACTTAAATCTCCGGTTATCAGTACGGTCAATTTTTGGTTTACCAAACTTGCTCCCGAAGCGGTGGAGGTGCAACCGTCAATTCCGCTTACTCCCCGATTGGAATTGTAAGTTATACTTGGTATTTGATTGAACAATTGGATATAACGAACAACGGAACTGTTTCCCATTTGCAGATTACAACTTTCGGGAAAGGTGTTGTAAAGTACATCAAAAGCTTTTAAATCCGACCATTCTGCCGTTCGCAAATAATTTTCGTGGTTGGTTTGAGATATTTGATAGTGTTGATGCCATTTGTTTTGGTAGGTTGATGTTGTATTGAGCACTTCTCCTTCTATTATTTGCCTAAAGAAAACTTCCGGTTCTACTGCTATATGTCCGGCTAAATGTTTAAACGTATCGGTTATTTGAAGTGTGTTTTCTATGTGATAATGTTCTAATGAATCGTTTTTTCTGAGAAATTGTTTGATTTTTTTGGAAATAATAGCTCCACCTATGGTTATTAATATATTGGGTTGAAACTCCTTATCGTCTTCTATCGTGGAAAGCACTCTGTCAATACAAGGAATAAATTTTCTATGGCTTAAATTAGAAGTTGTTTCCGTTAATACCACTACATTAGTGTTTTGAACGAACTCTCCCAAAACATAATTTAATTTATCGTTTTTAGGGTTTAGTCCGCAGAGCACAAGTATTTTGTCTGTTCGTTTTAACTTCTGCCTATAATGTACAACTTGCTCTTCGGTTATTTTTTTAGAAGGTTGAACAATTTCTATTTTTTGAACCTTTACCGATGATTGTGAAACTGTATTATATAAAGGTTCTCGAAAAGGGATATTGACGTGAACGGGCTTTTGATATACGACAGCATCATTTATTCCTTGGTTTACGGATCGTTGTGTCATCCAAACATCATCTTCACTTTCTCCTATGGGCAAGTTATAATTGCTTTGTGCTATATTCTGAAAAATGCCTTGTTGATTGATTGACTGACCTTCACCGTGGTGAATCCATTCGGGAGGTCGGTCTGTGGTTAGAACCAATAGTGGGATTTTTTGATAGTAAGCTTCGCTTATTGCTGACGAGTAATTTAACGATGCACTACCCGAAGTACAACATAAAACAACAGGTTCTCTAAGCTGTTGAGCCATTCCCAACGCATAAAACCCTGCCGAACGTTCATCAACAACGGTCAAACAATCAAAACGATTATCTTCTGCCAATGAAATGACTAGAGGTGCATTTCTTGAACCGGGAGAAAAAACTATATGTTTTATTTTATGTAAAGCTAAGACCTCAACCAGTACTTGTACTCTTTTACTTTCAGATATTGCCATAAAAAGCAAAGTTCTACATTTTTTCTATGACGGACAATAAAGTTTTGGATTTTAATTCGGTTTCTTTCCATTCTTCTATAGCATCGGAATCTTTTGTAATTCCGCCACCGATATATAAGTCGAACCTACCGGCAAAGATTTTCATACATCTTAAATTTACAAAAAGGTTGATTTTATCTTTTTCCAATAGACCTAAATACCCTGTATATAATCCTCGATTATGGTGTTCGTTTGCCAAAATAAATTGTTGAGCTTCTTGTTGTGGCATACCACAAACCGCCGAAGTAGGATGTAAAGCGTCAGCTATTTGTTTCGGTAGTACTTCTTCTTTTACCGGTATATTAATTTTCGTTTGTAAATGAGCTACTTCTCCGGCTTCAATGGTTTGGGTTTCTTTCTTTGAATACTCTATATTCAAGCTATTTAATTTTGTTTCAATATCTTCGATTACAAAACAGTGTTCTTCTTGTTCTTTTATACCCCAACTTGATTGACGACTAGTAATCTTTCGACTACCTGCCAGAGCCATCGTTTCGAGTTCGCTTCCGTTTTTGTTTAATAAAATTTCGGGGGTTGCTCCCATCCACATCCCTTCTTGCGGAATATTGAGCAAATAGACAAATGCCTCAGGGTACTTCTTCTCCAATTTTAGGAATAACTCAAAAACATCAATTTGTTCATCGGTTAAATAACTTGAAACCCTTGAAGATATTACTTTATCCAACTCTCCCTTTCTGCATACATCAATAAATTGTTCCAACTGAAGAAGATATTCCTCTTTTCCTGTATCAAAAGGTACAGAAACAGAAACAGGCGGGACAATATTGTCTCCACCTGTTTGTTCTTGCTTAACCTTGTCTAAAACATAAGATTCTCCTACAAAGGATTGAACGATGAATCCCTCATCTCCTTCCTTATACCTTTTCCATTCTCCCACATACTTCTTTATATCTTCACCGGGAAAACGAAAAAAGACAAAGGAACTTTCAGAAGTAAACTCCATTTTCTTTATTCTTCTTGTTTTTTACGTTCTAAAATCATCATCGTCATTCGAGATACCGATATTAACTTTCCGTCTTTATCTTTTATCTCAACTTTCCAAACATGGGTTGTTTTACCTTTATGC
>JALTUD010000098.1 GCA_027047735.1 Flavobacteriales bacterium
CCAATAACGAGAGGGACTAAAAAACCAACAACAGGAACCAGTGTATCTTTCAATTTTCGCTTTGTCAATATACCAAAGAAGAACAAGCCTATCAAAGGACCATAAGTAAATCCGGCAAACTTCATCAATAATCCAATCGCCGATTCTTCGGTTGCATATTTTAAAATTAACACCACCGCAATAAGGACAGCAGACATAACCACGTGAACCATTTTTCGCGTTTTCTCTGCTTTTTGCTCTTCCATTTTTTCTACGGAAAGAAAATCTACCGAAAAAGAAGTCGTTAGAGAAGTTAATGCCGAGTCCGCACTACTGTACGCCGCCGCAATTACGCCCAACAGAAACAAAATTCCCGTTGCCAAACCTGTGCTTTCATCCATCGCAATGGAAGCAAACAACAAATCAGACGGAACATCTTTACCTACTCCCGTTTGTTCCGAATAAAGATACAACAAAGCTCCCAAAGACAGAAAAACTAAATTCACAAGCACCAATACAACCGCCAAACTCAACATATTCTTTTGAGCTTCCTTGTAATTTTTACAACTCAAATTTTTCTGCATCATATCTTGGTCAAGCCCGGTCATCCCCACGGTAATAAAAACTCCTCCTAAAAAATGCTTTATAAAATGATTACTGCTGTTTATATCATCAAAAAAGAAAATTTTGGAATACGCACTATTCTCAACTGCTTTTATTACGCCTCCTTTTTCGTGTAACCCTAACAAATCACTAATAATATACACGGTTAAAAGAACCGACCCTAACATAAAAAAGGTTTGCAAAGTATCTGTCCAAATAATTGTTTTAATTCCTCCCTTATTGGTGTAAACCCAAATTAATAAAACCGAAACAATTACAGTAACGAAATAAGGTACGCCCCACTGTTCAAACAATATAACTTGCAAAACATTAGCGACCAACAGCAAACGAACCGAAGCCCCAATAATCCGAGATAACAGAAAAAAGAACGCTCCTGTTTTATAACTCCAAAACCCAAATCTTTTTTCTAAATAACCGTAAATAGAAATTAAATTCAATTTGTAATACAAAGGCAATAATACATAAGCAACAACAACATAACCGACTAAGAACCCCAACACAGCTTGCATATAGCTGAATTGGTTTCCGGCATTACCAACCCATCCCGGCACCGATAAAAAAGTAACACCGGAAAGTGAAGCTCCTATCATTCCGAAAGCCACTACATACCACGGCGATTTTCGTTCTCCGATAAAAAAAGCTTCGTTTCCCGCTCCTTTTGATGTTATTTTTGCAACAAAAATAAGCAACAAAAAATAGAGTGTTATAACTGTAATAATAACTGATGCGGTCATAAATTTTATAAAAAATTAAAAGCTAATACCATTTCAATGTTTAAATGATAAAACCTTTACAAACAGTATTTCCCTCCTTGTATGATTTCTTTTCGTACCGAATGATATTCATTCATAATATCTTGTACAATTTGTCCCGCAGGTTTAATCTCATCAATCATAGCCGAAACCTGACCGATTTCCAATTCTCCTTCTACGAGGTCGCCTTCAAACATTCCTTTTTTGGCTCTTCCTCTTCCCAAGAGTTCTTTTAAATCGTCAACTGTTCCTCCGTTTAAATATACGCGTTCCACTTTGTTGTAAAAATCATTTTTTAACAGACGTACGGGCGTGATTTCTTTTAAGGTTAATTGCGTATCTCCCTCAACAGCTTTTATGATTTCGTTTTTAAAATTAATGTGTGCCGATGCTTCTTCCGAAGCCACAAAACGCGACCCGATTTGAACGGCATCCGCTCCTAAAGCAAGGCACGCCATTAATCCTCTACCGTTTGCAATTCCACCTGCTGCAATTAATGGTATTTTTACCGCATCCCTTACCATTGGAGTGAGCACCAAAGTTGTGGTTTCATCTTTACCATTGTGCCCTCCCGCCTCAAAACCTTCGGCTACAACGGCATCTACGCCTGCGGCTTCTGCTTTTAAAGCAAACTTAACGCTTGAAACAACGTGTACAACTACAATTCCTTCGTCTTTTAATTTTTTTGTCCACGTTTTAGGATTTCCTGCGGACGTGAAGACTATCGGAACTTTTAGCTCTACAATTGTTTCAATATGTTTATCGATATCGGGGTAAAGCATAGGCAGGTTTACCGCAAAAGGTTTGTCGGTTGCTTGCTTGCACTTTTCTATGTGCGTACGCAATACATCGGGGTACATTGACCCCGAACCTATTATTCCCAATCCTCCGGCATTGGAAACAGCTGAAGCCAATTCCCAACCGCTACACCAAATCATTCCGCCTTGTATTATCGGATATTTGATTCCGAAAAGAGTAGTGATTTTATTACTCATTTTAATTTATATTTAACTAAGCTCGTACTAAATCAATCGATATTTTACCACCTTTTACTAATTTTTCCAAATCAATAAATCCGGGAACTCCTTCCAATAACTCCGGATGTTTTGTTCTGATTTGTTCTAATAAATCTTCTCCGGTTATCCCCAACTCCATTTTATCTTTTGAATACTTTAAAAT
>JALTUD010000099.1 GCA_027047735.1 Flavobacteriales bacterium
AAGCATACTAAATTCCATTTTCTTTGCACTTATCTCAACTGCGTTAGGGATAGAACGGCGTGTTTGAACTCCTTTTGTGTTGTTGCACTTATGCAACACAAAAGAGTGAGTAGTGATAGCCCGACCCTCATTTTAAAAAGAAACGTTTCGCGGGAGCGATATGTTTCTTTTTAAAATGAGGGGAACGCCCAAATAATAATACAAGCCTCCTTATACTTTTGTAAAATTGTTTACCTTTGTGAGATTAATATAAAAACGTTAGATAATTATGGTACTAGCTATGGTGAATACATTGGAAGCAGGGATGATAGGATGGCCTCAGGCTGTTTTGATTGCGGTGGTGGTTTTGTTGCTTTTCGGAGGTAAAAAAATACCGGAATTGATGAAAGGATTGGGAAAAGGAGTGAAGGAGTTTAAAGACGCTACACAAGGAAACGATAACGAGGATTTGGACAAGATAGAAAAGTAATATTTCATGAAAAATTACACTTCGTACGCTACCGTTCGGGAGGATTTGGATAATGGAGTGGTCTCTTGTGTTGAGTTGACTACGTCTTATATCGAAAAAATCAAGAAATCGAAAACCAATTCATTTTTGGAGGTTTTTGAGCAGTCTGCTTTGGAGAAAGCTAAGGAGGTTGATGCTAAATTAAAGTCCGGAACTGCCGGTAAATTGGCAGGATTGGTCATTGGTATTAAAGATAATATCAGCTATAAAAATCACAAAGTTTCGGGAGCTTCTAAAATATTGGAAGGCTTTGAGGCTATTTATAATGCAACTGTGGTTGAACGGTTGTTGGCAGAAGATGCAATTATCGTCGGGCGTTTAAATTGTGATGAATTTGCAATGGGAGGCTCTAACGAAAACAGTGCTTACGGAAACGTGCTAAACCCTATCGACAATAGTCGTGTGCCCGGAGGTTCTTCGGGAGGTTCGGCAGCTGCGGTTAGGGAAGGTTTGTGTTTGGCGTCTTTGGGGTCGGATACCGGAGGCTCTATTCGTCAGCCGGCTTCGTATTGCGGAATAGTGGGGTATAAGCCTACTTATGGAAGGGTCTCGCGTTATGGTTTATTGGCCTATGCTTCTAGTTTTGATCAAATCGGTCCTTTGGCGAATAACGTTGAAGATATTGCTTTAATTTCTGAGGTGATTTCCGGTAAAGATGCTTATGACAGTACTTCTTCTTCGCGAGAATTGGAAAGCTATACAAAAGCTTTGAAGGAGAACGACAATAAAAAATACAAAATAGCTTACCTGAAAGATTGTTTGGATAGTAGTGGATTGGATACTGAAATAAAAGCCCAAACATCTAAGTTGATAGAACAGTTGAAAGAAGACGGGCATACGGTCGAAGGCGTTGATTTTCCAATGTTGGAATATTTAGTGCCGAATTATTACATCCTAACTACTGCTGAAGCGTCTTCAAATTTGGCTCGTTACGACGGTGCTCGTTACGGGTATAGAAGTCCGCGTGCAAAAGACATTGAAACCACTTATGTCTATTCAAGGTCGGAAGGTTTCGGTGCGGAAGTCAAAAGACGAATTATGTTGGGAACTTTTGTGTTAAGTGCGGGATATTACGATGCGTATTATACCAAAGGAATGAAGGTGAGAAGGTTAATAAAAGAAAAAACCGAAGAAATTTTCAAAGAGTACGACTTTATTTTATTGCCTACTGCACCTACAACAGCTTTTAAAATCGGAGAGAATATAGAAGATCCGATAACGATGTATCTGCAAGATATTTTTACGGTACATGCAAATCTAGCCGGAATACCTGCGATTTCATTGCCGTTGGGAGAACACTCAAACGGAATGCCTTTTGGTATGCAATTGATGGCAAAACGATTTGACGATGCAAAACTGTTACAGTTTTCAAACCAACTAATGCACAATCATTGAAGAAAAAACGAGTGAGAAAACGGAATAAAATGTTAATAAAAGACTTAAGATATTTTTTCTTAGGTCTTTTGTTTGTTGCGGGGAACGTGTGGGGGCAAAACGACTCAACCAACACGTTGGTAGACAGTGTTGTTGAGGAGAAAAAAGATTTATCTTTTGTAAACGAGTACGACAGCTTGTTTGTCGAACATATCAAAGGCTTGTGGGGAGAAAGAAATGTAAATCCCGAACGACATGAAGGGCATTACGACAGTTTGGAAACAGGGTTGGTGGAGTTTCGGATAAAAGAGTTGAATGAAGTAACCCCTTTCGATTTTAGATTTAATCCGCAGACCAAGGCAATGTTAAATCTGTATATCAACAAACGGCGGTATTTAACCTCTAAAATGTTGGGTTATAAAGAACTGTATTTCCCTATATTCGAGGAAAAGTTATTGAAATATAACCTTCCCTTGGAATTAAAATATTTACCGATTGTAGAATCGGCACTCAATCCTCGGGCTCGTTCAAGAGTAGGAGCAGGAGGATTGTGGCAGTTTATGCCTCGTACCGGAGAAATGTACGGATTAACTATTACTTCTTATGTAGATAAACGTTCAGACCCTTATCTGTCAA
>JALTUD010000100.1 GCA_027047735.1 Flavobacteriales bacterium
GAGTTCAAACATACCGTTCTATCCCTAACGCGAGCGAAATTGGCGGATAGAAAGTGAATTTTTGGTTTCTTAGACAATGAATAAAAATTTTGCATAGCACCCGCTATGGAAAATTTTTATGAAGACGGATAAGGAATCAAAAAACGCTTTATATCGTCTATTTTGCTCGTGTTAGGGATACAATCCCTAACGCGGGCGGAACGAGAACTAAGAAAATGAGTTTTAGTTTCTTTAGACGATGAAAAATTCTTTTGCATAGCCCTAGCCTATGGAAATAAAATATAAAAAAGTATAAAGGAATTTTTCTGCACATCAGATGATTACAAGGAAACAAAAAAAGAGTTACTAAAATGGCAAGAATAGAAAGTAAAATTGTACAAGTAAATTGTTCACCCGAAGAATGTTTTGAGTTCTTAAAGGATATGAACAACTATGAGTTGTTACTTCCCAAGAAAAGTGTTACTAATTGGGAGTCTAACGAAAAAGAATGTTCATTTAAAATACAGAAAACCTATACTTTGGTTTTAGAACATGTAGGACATACACCACACGAACAAATCAACATAAAAGGTGGAAAAGCCTCACCGTTTAAGTTTACCTTAGATGTAAATCTAAAAGAACTGGAAAATGGAACAGAGGCTCAATTGGTTTGTGATGCCGATATAAATCCATTCTTAAAAATGATGGTACAAAAACCATTAAACAATCTTTTTGATTATATGGCAGAACGATTAGTTATCGTAAAAGGAAAGGAAGAAGCCTAATACTATGTTTGTTTCCAAAAACAATGTGTTGAGTTTTAAAGAATATTTCTTTAAAAAATTATCGGGAATATATCCCGAAAGAGAAGTAGCTCAATTGTTTGAGTTACTTTTTTTTCGTTATAAAGGTTGGTCAAAGATTGAATTAAGATGTAATCTGGAAACCTCTCTTTCCGAATCGGAGTTACTACAATTGCGAGGTTATACTCACCGTTTAGTAAAATACGAACCAATACAACATATATTTAACAAAGCAGAGTTCTACGGTTTGGATTTTTATGTAGATAAAAACGTACTAATACCTAGGCAAGAAACCGAAGAATTAGTTCATCTTATACTAAAAGAAAATACGATAGACAAACAAGTCTTAGACATTGGAACAGGGTCTGGGTGTATAGCAGTTTCTTTGGCTAAATTCGGTCAATTCAAAAACGTTTTTGGGGTTGATGTAAGTCCTTCAGCTTTAAAAGTAGCCGCACAAAACAGCAACAATAACAAAGTAAAAGTCAATTGGATAGAAAAAGATATATTAGTTTCAAACACCGATGATTTACCCAAAGTAGATTTTATAGTCAGTAACCCGCCTTATATAACCGAACGGGAAATGGCGGAGATGCACGCAAACGTTTTAGACTACGACCCGCATATAGCTTTGTTTGTAGAAAACAACGCACCTTTCATTTTCTATGAAAGAATTGCACAAATCGCTCAATCATTGCTAAAGGAAAACGGAATATTATTTTTTGAAATCAATGAACATTTCGGAAAAGAAACTCAAAAATTAATACGGGATATTGGTTTTTCAAATGTAGAGTTAATAAAAGATTTGAATGGAAAAGATAGAATGATTAGGGCAGTGTTTTGAGAATAAATTAAAATGGTATAAGATAAATGGGGCTTTCGTATTTCTGATTACGACCGAATGGGATTTAAGTTTAAATATTTCCGAGGTTTTAATGTTTTTTTTATATTAGCAGGCAAGAGTAGATGTGTTGAATCAAACTGTTTGTAGGTATTGGTTTAGTACTGGTTTTCAACCACGTAAATATGATTATAATAAGTGCTAAAACTAGGGTTATACCATTTGAATGTTTAAATGGTATTATTAATAATGACTTGGAGTTTGGCTTTTTAATGGATCTTTATTTAGGAAAATAAATTTATATAAGAATATGGAAAATTTAGGAAATCCTGATATAGTAAGAGCAGGTATTATTGAATCTGTTGAAAATCAAATAAGGGATAATAATCCTCCTGAAACAAGAGCAACTTTTAATCGATTAAAAAGAGAAGGTTTTAATGAAACCGATGCGAAAGAAATGATTGCTTACTGTCTTTCTATTGAGATATTTAATGTGATTAGGCATGGTGAAAAATATAACGAAGAAGAGTATGTCAAGAATTTATTAGCATTACCTAATCTTCCTGATGAATAGGGGTTGAAGTTTATTTTTGTTCTGTTCCGCGTTAGGGATCCTATCCCTAACACGGAACATCTGAGCACAATAAAACGGTTTTATTTTCCTTATACTTCTTCAAAATTATTTTCCATAGCTGGGGCTATGCAAAAGAATTTTTCATCGTCTAAGAAAACTAAATTCCGTTTTCTTTGCACTCATCTGTCCCGTGTTAGGGATAGAACGGCTTGTTTGAGCTCTTTTTTGCTTGCTTGCTGTTTGCAAGCAAAAAAAGCGAGTAGTGATAGCCCGACCATTACAGCGTTAAAAAGTTGCGTAGTAAAACGAAGCTACTTTT
>JALTUD010000101.1 GCA_027047735.1 Flavobacteriales bacterium
TGCCAATCCTTCGGAAACACTATAAGACAATAGTGTATATTGCTGAGCATTACTTTTTACCCAAGAAAAAAGGATAAAAAATAAAAGCAGTACTTTATATGGGGATAGATACAATTTCACTCTTAGTTTTACTAAATTAAAACATAAATATACAATAATAAACGACTAAAACTACTATTTACTAACGTTTCTTTTTAGCACTTCGCTTTTTGGGCTTTTTATACTTCTCTTTAATAATTCTTTTGTAGCTACCTCCCAAATTGACTTTAGCATTTTTCTCTTTCTTTTCGTGGAAAGCACCACCTTCTAACCTATTCTTTTTATTGGAAGGTAAATAATTCTTTTGCGAATAACTCGGTTTTTCTTCGTCTGTAAACACTTTTGAGACCTGTACTTCGTCGGGAAAATCTATACGCATAATTTCTTTTTGCATAAAATCTTCGATCTCTTCGATATATTCCTGCTCTACTTCGTTAGCAAAGGTTATTGCCTTTCCTTTTTCTCCGGCTCTACCTGTACGTCCAATTCTATGAATATAATTTGCAGGAGAGGCAGGCACATCAAAATTGACAACATGCGACACTTCTCTTATATCCATTCCTCTTGCGATGATTTCGGTAGCAATCAGCAAACGTATTTTGCCGTTTTCAAAATCTTCAATTGCTCTAAATCGTTGGTTTTGTGATTTATTGGAATGAATAATACCAATACCTTCCTGACCGGACTCTAATAAATCATTATATAAACGGTCTGCTATTTTTTTACTTCCGACAAAAACAAGACCTTTTGTTATTGTTTTATTTACGTCTATTAAGTGTTTTAATAAATTGACTTTTGTATAATAATTGGGAACTAAATAGAGCGATTGGTTTATTTTTTCTAAAGGCGTTCCGCTTCTTACGATTTCGATTTTTTGTGGAGCGATAAAAAATTTTTCCGCCAACTTTTCTATATCGTCATTTGATGTAGCGGAAAACATAATATTTTGTCTTCTTTCCGGCAATAAATCCAATACGTTGGTTAATTGAGGTCTAAAGCCCAGATTAAACATTTCATCCACTTCGTCTATCACAAATTTTTTGATGCTTTTTAGGCGAAGGACTTTGGTTAGAGCTAAATCCACAAGTCTTCCGGGGGTTGCTACCAATATATCAACACCTTCGTACACTTGTTGTTTTTGGGTATTTATATTTGTTCCGCCATAGACGCCTAGGATACGAACATTCATATATTTTGTCAAGTCTTTAGCTTCATTAACGACTTGTTGTACCAATTCTCTGGTTGGAACTATGATTAACACGCGTGGTTGTCTTTGTTCTGAATATTTTAAATTTCTGAGAATAGGCAACAGGTAGGCGATGGTTTTACCTGTTCCGGTTTGGGCGATTCCTATCATATCTTTTCCGGACATAATGAGCGGAAAGGTCTTTTCTTGGATAGGTGTAGGTTGTACAAAATCTAAATCCGCCAAGGCATTCAGTAATGGTTTGGATAGGTTTAAGTCGTTGAATGTCATTTTGTTTATTATTTGGCTTTCGATTTGCGTTAGGGATTATATCCCTAACGCGAGCAAAATAGACGGTATAAAGAGTTTTTTTATTCCTTATCCTTCTTCATAAAAATTTTCCATAGCTGGGGCTATGCAAAATTTTTATTCATCGTCTAAGAAACCAAAAATTCACTTTCTATCCGCCTATTTCACTCGCGTTAGGGATAGAACGGCGTGTTTGAACTCCTTTTTGCCCTCCTCCTTTTGAGGGCAAAAAGAGTGAGTAGTGATAGCCCGACCCTAATCAAAAAAAAGAGCGTTCCCTGCAAGGGTATGCTCTTTTTTTGATTAGGGGAACGCCCAAATTATACTGTCTTTAATTTTCTCATTACATCTACCAGCACTTGTACACTTTCTATTGGCAAAGCATTGTACATTGATGCCCTGTAACCACCTACCGAACGATGTCCTTTTAAGCCATTTATGTTGGCGTCTTTCCAAAGAATATCGAAGGCTTCTTTTTTGGTTTCGTCAGTTAAAACGAAGGTTACATTCATCAAACTTCGGTCTTCTTTGTTGGCTGTTCCTTCAAAAAGCGGATTTGAATCAATTTCGTCGTACAAGAGTTTGGCTTTGGCTTCGTTTCGTTTTTCGATTTCTTCAAGTCCACCAATTTCTTTAATCCAACGCAAGGTTAACATCGATGCGTAAACCGCAAAAACAGGTGGTGTATTAAACATTGAGCCTTTCGATGCGTGCGTTTTGAAATCCAGCATTGTTGGGATTTTTACGCTTGATTTTCCTAAAATTTCATCTTTTACAATGTATAACGTTGTTCCTGCAGGCCCAAGATTTTTTTGTGCTCCTGCATAAATAATATCGTATTTCGATACGTCTATTTTCTTAGAAAAAATATCGGAACTCATATCGCACACCAAAGGCAAATCGGTTTGCGGGATGCTTTTGAATTGTGTTCCGAAAATGGTGTTATTACTTGTGTAATGTAAGTAATCCAATCCTTGCG
>JALTUD010000102.1 GCA_027047735.1 Flavobacteriales bacterium
CCTAAATTAACCGGCTCTCCCCAAGCTTTTTCTCTTTTGTTATACAAAGAGTACCATAAATCTTTACCTCCTTGTCCTCCGGCTCTGTCAGAAGAAAAAATAATTAACGACTCTTTTTTATTCAATGCAGGATGACCAACCGTAACAGAATCAACTACCTTATCTCCATTTTTAGGTTTTAACCCTAGACTCTGAGCCTCCTTCCAGTTTTTTCCTGATTTTACAGCCTTTAATATATCACATCCAACATTTTCTTTCTTAATCACAGGACACCTTGTAAAATAGATATTCGTCCCTTTTGCATTTAAAACAGCTGCTCCTTCGTTATGTTCAGTGTTAATCGTACTTGGCAACACTACCGGCTCTCCCCATTTACCTTTGTTATCACGAGTAGTAATCCATAAATCCATATAATTCTCTCCGGTTCTTAAATCCACACCGTCACCTGTTGCTCCGGGACGTGAAGAAGAAAAAATCATTTGTGTAAATTTTTTATCCGCCCAAGTTGGTGAAAAATCATAATGTTTTGTATTCAATTGAATTTCATTTTGAACAACATGTTTCGTTGGTTCACTAATCCATTCAATTGCTTTTTTACATGCGTCAATACCTTCTTTCGCCTCTTTACTATCCGGTACTATTGCCAAATATTTCTCGTAATTTTTCTTTGCCAATTTATAATTTGCTTGTTGTCTTTGTACATCAGCTAAACGTAAATACACAATTGGATCAGCTTTATCATACTTTAATTTTAAGGCTTTACCATAATACACTTCAGCTTGTTCAGGCTCAAGCAAATATCTATAACTTTCTCCCAATTTAAAATTCATTCTCGCTTTCTCTTCCGGTTTAGCTTTTGCCATTGCCTTTTTATATTTTTCTATCGCAGAAAAATAACTTTCATTTTTAAATGCAAAGTCAGCTTCTTTTGCGAAGTTTTTCTGTGCAAAAGATGCTTGAGTTAAAAACAAAAACACTGAGAGACAAGCGAATAATCTTACTATTTTCATATCATTTATTTATTAAAATACTACATTCATCAGTAATTCACCGACAATAGTAACTGCGAAAATAAACAATTATATTTATTTTTCAACAAAAGGTTTAAAAAAAATCAATTTTATCTACTTCAACCTTAAATCCGTAAGTGATTTCGTTATGAAAAGTCAAAATACGCATTAGTATTGGTCTAGCACAGTTTTGAGACACGCAAACGTAGCCATAGCTACGGTGAGTATCGAAAAACGAGCATTGCCAATAATGATGCAGAGTTTGGCTTTGGAATAGAAGTTCACTTGCGGATTTAAGGTTCAATACAATTCTTCCGTACGACCTGCGTCCAATCTTAACAAAATAAAAACAAGAATCGAAAAACTCAATATAGCAGACCCTCCTTTACTAAAAAAAGGTAAGGGAATTCCAATTACCGGAGCAAGTCCGAGGACCATCGCTATATTAATCATAAAGTGAAAAAATAAAATACTTGCTACACAATATCCAAATATCCTGTTGTATCGACTTCGCTGTCGTTCAGCTATTGAAACAATTCGGATAAGAAAAGATACATATAAAAGAATTAACAGCGTACTTCCAACAAACCCCCACTCTTCCGCCCAAGAACAGAAAATAAAATCCGTACTCTGCTCAGGGACATGCTTATACTTTTCATTGCTCAAAGTCCCCTGTAAAAACCCCTTCCCGGAAAACCTCCCTGAACCAATTCCCGATAGTGCTTGATAAATATTATAACCATCTCCTTTTCTATCTTCTTTAATTCCAAACATTATCTGAAACCTGGAACGATGTCTATCCTTGAAAACATTATTAAATGCCCAATTAACCGATAAAATCATTACTACGGATATTAATGTCGCCCAGATAGTTAATTTATAACGGGCTTTTCTGTAACGAGGTAAGACAAAATTCTTAATGATAAGCATAATCAACCCTCCTATGATGACGACCATTACAGCAAACAAATAATTCGCCTCTACTTCAAATCCAAAAACATTACCCATGGATTCAGAAGCTTTTAGAAACACCGCCAAAACTGCAATTATCACCATAAAGAATCCTCCAAGTAAAATATTACCTGATAAACCTTCTCGGTATAGAACAAAAATAAAAGAAAAAAAAACCAAAAGTGTTCCGGCATCAGGCTGCAATAAAATCAATCCCCCGGGTATTGCCAAAAGTACAAATACAGTAAACTTTGTTTTAAAGTCTTGCATCTTTATATTTATCCCACTTAAATAATACGACACAGCCATAGCCGTAGCAAACTTTGCAAACTCCGAGGGCTGCAAAGAAAAACTTCCTATTTTAAACCACGAACGTGCTCCCTTTATCGGAGGCATCAATAAAACAACAACAAGCATCAACAAAACAACCCCATAGGTTGCATAAGAGGTTTTCTTGATAAAATTACTATCCATCAACAAAATAACTCCACCAACTACTGATGAAATTACAATCCAAAACAATTGTTTTCCATAGGGTTGCGACCAAGCATATATTTCGGGATACTCCTCATTATAACTAGACGAATAAATCGTAAACAAGCCCATAAAAACTAATGCATAATACATCAGTAAAAGCGGTTTATCTATTTTTTTTAATACATTTTGTTCTCTACTCATGTTTGAAACGCCTAATGCTTGAAATCTGAATGTTTGGTTAAAATAACAGCTTCTTTTATTCTTTTTTCCTTTTTCTTTCCTTTCTCTGAAAGCTCTCCTTTTAAATATTTTTCAATCATCACACTTGCTATGGGAGCTGCCCACGTTCCTCCCCATGTTCCATACTCAACATATACAGCTATAGCAATCTTCGGATTTTCTTTTGGTGCAAAAGCAATAAAAACAGAGTGATCATTAAAACTTTTGTTTTCTACCGTTCCTGTTTTTCCACATACAGAAATACTATCTATTTGGGCTTGACGTGCTGTTCCGTTTAGAACAACTTGCTCCATTGCTTCTCTAACGGGAATAAAATAAGAAGAGTCAACCGCTGTGAAATGTTTGACTTTAAATTTTTCTTTTTTATCTCCATCCTCACCTATTTTCTTAACCAAATGAGGAGTATAATAATACCCTTTATTTGCTAAAATTGCGGCTAAATTCGCCATTTGTAATGGAGAAACACCTATTTCACCCTCTCCTATACTATTAGAATATATTGTACTAAAAGCCCATCTGTTTTTGCCGTACCATTTATCATAAAAATTAGTATCAGGTATATTTCCTGATTTGACTCCGGGAATATCCGTGTCTAATTTTACCCCCAATCCAAAAGTTGTAACCATCTCTCTCCATTTGGTCAACCCAATCCTGCTATCCTTAAAAATATTAGATTTTTCTCCTCTTAGTATCAACCGTTTATAAACCTGATAAAAATAGGGATTACAAGAGTGTTTTATAGCAATTCTAACATTAGACGGGGCTTCATGATTATGACAACCGATTAATGATTTATTACAGGGGAAACCGGTATTCTCTGTGATGACTCCGGACTGCATCGCCACTAATGCTTGCACTAATTTAAAAATAGATCCCGGTCGATAATTTGAATTGTAAATAGCACGATTAATTAACGGCTTTAACGAATCGTTTTTGCTCATTTCTGTCCAATTCTTTGCAAAATCCCTTCCCACCATTTTACTCGGAGAATACGTTGGTGCAGAAACCATGGCTAAAATTTCCCCTGTTGATGGTTCTATCGCAACTATACAACCTATTTTATTTTGCATCAATTCTTCTCCGTATTTTTGTAAATCCAAATCAATACTCGTGTAAAGGTTTTTTCCCTCTTCAGCATAATCAATTTCCAATTCAGCTTTTTTGTTGCCTAATCTATCTTTTAAATATTTTACCTTTCCTCGCTTTCCTCTTAAATCTTCCTCATAGACTTTCTCTAATCCCGTAATACCAATGTAATCGTCCATTAGGTAATAGTCGTTTCCTCCTTCTTTGTTTTTTTTGTATTTCTCCGCACTAATTTTTCGTATATACCCTAAAAAGTGAGCCCCTACATCTGCCGGATAACCTCGTTGCGTATTTACTTTAATCTCAAATCCTTTATAGCGTTGCAACTTTGTTATCATCTTAGCGAAATCGGAACTTGAAACTCCTTCTAAAAATACCGATGCTTTGTAACTGGCATAATTCCGAGCTTTTTGTAGTTTCTTATCAAATTCTTCTCTGCTCAAGCCTAAAACATTACATAACTCCAGCGTATCTATTTTTCCAATCTTACGAGGAGTAACCCAAATATCATAGACTTGACTGGCTACAACCAATAATTTTCCATTTCTATCATAAATCAATCCTCTTGCGGGTTTTATAACCTCTTGACTATTCGTTATAGATTCGGCTCTATTACTCCATTTATCGTCCAATACTTGAATGTATAACAGACGGAATATAAAGATGAACGCTATAAAAAGCATTATCAATACAATTACCCAACGCCTACCTTGATTCGGGTTCATTTTCTTATTGTTTGTTATAAGTTAAATACTGCAATAAAACAGAAAGCACTAGAGCCACAATTGAGGATAAAACGGTTTTCAATAAAATTGAAACAAATGAAAGAGCTGAGAAACTCTCTAACAGAAAAAAGTTTAAGTGATAAATAAAAAACAATATACCGGCATACAACATAAATTTGGGTAGCCCCAGTGATATGACCGTTGGAGAAAAAGAAGTATGAAATCCCTCTCTGGATTCAATTATTCTAAGGAAAAAAGGACGAAAAAAAACCAATGATAAAGACGCTGAAATATTCATTCCAAGCGTATCGTGATAAGCATCTAAAATCCCCCCCATTAAGAAAGCAATAAAAAGCATACGCCGAATAGAAAAACCGATAGGTAAGGACATAAAAAACAATCCTATTATTATAGGGTTTATATATGCATTTAATTGACCAAAACTTATTTGATCAATTATAAGTATTTGAACTAAAAGAATAGCTATTCCTTGAATGATATGTTTTAAATAACTACTCATTTACTTGTGTTGAATCTTTAAGCTTGTCTAATTCAGATTTAGCTAAATTACGAACAACAAACACGTTATATTCACCGGAAAAATCTTCCATTAAATCAATCATTATTTTCAACTCTCCTTTACCTTTTATTTCGTCTGTCGATTTAATCACTCCCACTAACTCTCCTTCCGGAAAAAAACCATCGCCTCCGGTTGTTTCTATGGTATCTCCTATTTCAACATCTATAAAATCAGGGATACCACTAATAGTGGCAGTACTCCAGCTATCTTCTATTTCCCATTTGAGCAAACCAAAAGTTTTCGTACGCTTATGCCGAACTCCCAATACAAATTGAGGATGAATAATCGGCAGTACCGTAGAAAAATGTTTGGATGAAGCAACTATATACCCGACAACTCCCTTTGTCCCTATGACCCCCATATCTTTTTCTACCCCATTTACTTCACCTAAATTAAGAGTTAAATAATTTTGACCTTTATCTTTTGTAGCGTGAATCACTCTTGCCGGTGTAAACTCATATTGTTGAGCATAAACGGTATCGTTTATGCGTGTAAAATAATTCCCAACAACCAATTGACTTCCGCTGAGTTTTTCTTTTAACGCTACATTCTGTAATCTTAGCTGTTCAATCTCCTCTGTTAAATGAAAATATTCATTCACAGCATTAATTGATTGATAAACCTCTCCAATAAAAGCATTGGAAGAATTTGCAAATTTAGAATGGTGGTAAGGATTTCTTCCGGAAAAAACAAGCATCATACTAACTGCCTGTAAACCTATAAATAGAAATATAACACTATATTTCTGAAAGAAAAGAATAATATTTCTCATTAGAACTCTATATTTCTACGTATTCGGAAGTACCTCTTTCTTTTGTGATAAAATTCTACTTAAAAAACATTCAAAACTATGAATCTCAACTTTACTGCCTGATAAGGAACTGATATTTATCCAAGTTCTTTAGAGCTATTCCCGTCCCTCTCGCAACTGCTCTTAACGGGTCTTCAGCTATATGAACAGGCAATTTTGTCTTTTCTGAGATACGCTTATCCAAACCTCTCAGCATTGACCCTCCTCCGGCGAGATAAACACCTGTTTTGTAAATATCCGCTGATAGTTCCGGTGGCGTCATTTCCAAAGCATTCATAATTGCTTCTTCTATTTTTGCTATTGATTTATCTAAACAATGAGCAATTTCTTTATAGGTAACATATATTTCTTTCGGAATACCTGTCATTAAATCTCGACCACGTACCGGATAATCCTCCGGTGGAGTTTCTAACTCGGGGATTGCAGACCCTACTTCAATTTTTATTTGTTCTGCCGTTCTCTCACCAATTAATATATTGTGTTGTCTTCGCATATATTCTTCTATATCAGAAGTAAAATCATCTCCCGCTACACGAATTGACTTATCACAAACAATCCCTCCTAAAGCTATTACAGCAATTTCGGAAGTACCACCACCTATATCAATAATCATATTCCCCATCGGTTCTTCAACATCAACGCCAATACCAATAGCCGCCGCCATCGGCTCATGAATCAGATAAACCTCTTTTGCTCCGGCATGTTCTGCCGAATCTTGTACTGCCCTTTTTTCTACCTCGGTAATACCGGAAGGAATACAAATCACCATTCTAAGTGAGGGCGTAATAAACTGTCTTCCGGGATTAATCATTTTTATCATACCCCTAATCATGTGCTCCGCCGCATGAAAATCAGCAATAACCCCATCTCTCAGAGGTCTTACAGTCTTAATATTATCGTGCGTTTTTCCCTGCATCTGCTGAGCTTTCTTACCAATCCCGATAATTTTATTGGTGGTACGATCTATAGCCACAATTGAAGGTTCATCCACTACTACTTTGTCATTTTGAATAATTAAAGTATTGGCTGTTCCTAAATCTATGGCTATTTCTTGCGTAAATAAATTAAATAATCCCATTGTTGTTGTTCGTCTTGTTTGTCTGTTTTCTACCTATCTACTATTCTATACCTTTCTAATGTTTAAAATGTCTTGTTCCTGTAAACACCATCGCTATTCCATTATTATTACAATAATCTATCGACAATTTATCTTTGATTGAACCACCCGGTTGAATAACTGCATTCACCCCTTCATTTCCGGCTATCTCTACACAATCCGGAAACGGGAAAAAGGCATCAGAAGCCATTACAGCATCCTGTAAGTCAAAATTAAACGTTTTTGCTTTGTGTATAGCTTGATTAAGTGCATCAACCCTAGATGTTTGACCTGTTCCACTAGCTAAAAGTTGTCTGTTTTTAGCCAAAACAATTGTATTGGATTTGGTATGCTTTGATATTTTACTTGCAAACTCTAAATCTTCTAACTGTTGTTCCGTTGGTGTTTTGCCCGTTACATTTTCAAAATGTTCTTTCTTATCTGTTTTCAGGTCTTTTTCTTGAAACAAAACCCCGTTTAAAAGTGTTCTGAATTGAGTTTCAGGCAGTTCTGTTTCTTTTTGAATTAATATAATTCGATTCTTTTTACTTTTGAGTAATTCCAATGCTTCATCTTCGTAAGCCGGTGCTATCACGACTTCACAAAACAGGTTGTTTATTTTTTCAGCGGTCGCTTTATCTATTTTTTTATTGCTGATTAATATTCCGCCGAAAGCCGAAACAGGGTCAGCAGCCAAAGCTGCATCATAAGCATCTACAAGCGTATCACGAACAGCTATTCCACACGCATTGTTATGTTTTAATATCGCAAAAGTCGGAGATTCGTTTTTAAATTCGCCCATCAAATTAATAGCGGCATCAACATCCAATAAATTGTTATAACTCAATTCTTTTCCGTGTAACTGCTCCAACAACTCATTTAAATCTCCAAAGAAAACGCCTTTTTGATGAGGATTTTCTCCATAGCGCAATGTTTTTGATTTGTTAATACTAACTTTCAATGATTGATTATCTTTATCATCATTAAAATATTCATAAATTTTAGTATCGTAATGAGAGGAAACAGCAAAAGATTTTTCCGCCAATTCTTTTCGCTCTTCTATGGTTGTTTCACCTTTGTTCTGACTTAAAATATTTTCTAAGGCTTTATACTCCTCTTTTGAAGGAATAACAACTACGTCTTTATAATTTTTCGCAGCTGCTCTAATTAAAGAAATACCACCTATATCAATTTTTTCGATAATATCTTCGTGAGATGCTCCGGATTGAACCGTATCTTCAAAAGGATACAAATCAACCACCACTAAATCTATTTCCGGTATTTGATATTCTTCCAACTCTTGCTT
>JALTUD010000103.1 GCA_027047735.1 Flavobacteriales bacterium
AAAAAAAATCTTCTCATAACACACGCTAAGTAAATAATTTTTGAAAAAACAGTTTCAAAATTAAAAATGTATTAGGATAAAATCATTCGTAAACAAAAGTACCCTTATCCGACGTAATCGTCAATTTTTTTGAAGAAGAATTTTCAACTATCCCGACAATACGAGCATCAACATTAAACATTTTACTAATATTTATTATCGAATCGGCAATTTCTTTCGGCACATACAACTCCATACGATGCCCCATATTAAACACTTTATACATTTCTTTCCAATCCGTCCCCGATTCTTGTTGAATCAACTCAAATAAAGGAGGTACGGGAAACAAATTATTTTTTATAATATGTAAATCATCTACAAAATGAAGGATTTTCGTCTGTGCTCCTCCGCTACAATGCACCATACCGTGTATATCTTTTCTGTGTTTATCCAACACTGCTTTTATGATGGGAGCATAAGTCCGCGTAGGAGACAATACTAATTTCCCCGCATCAACAGGAGCGTTTTCCACCTCATCAGTCAAGTGTTTAGACCCCGAATAAATCAATTCTTCAGGAACAGCGGAATCAAAACTTTCAGGGAATTTATCCTTTAAGTATTTTGCAAAAACATCGTGTCGAGCAGAAGTCAAACCATTGCTTCCCATTCCTCCGTTATACTCATTTTCATAAGTAGCCTTACCAAAAGAAGCCAATCCAACTATCACATCTCCCGCTTTAATGTTGGCATTATCAATGACATCTTTCCTTTTCATTCGAGTTACCACAGTCGAATCCACAATAATCGTTCGCACCAAATCTCCCACGTCAGCCGTTTCACCCCCCGTAGAATGAATAGACACTCCATATTTTGATAAGTCGGCAAGCAATTCTTCCGTCCCGTTGATGAGTGCAGAAAGTACCTCTTTCGGGATTAAATTTTTATTTCGCCCAATAGTGGAAGACAAAAGAATCTTTTCAGTAGCTCCAACGCAAATCAAATCATCAATATTCATAATGAGAGCATCTTGTGCAATCCCCTTCCATACGGAAATGTCTCCTGTTTCTTTCCAATACATATATGCAAGACTTGATTTTGTTCCTGCTCCGTCGGCATGCATAACAATGCAATAATCTTCATCTCCCGTCAAATAATCAGGAACAATTTTACAAAATGCTTTAGGGTACAATCCTTTATCAACATTTTTTATTGCTTCGTGCACATCTTCTTTTCCTGCGGAAACTCCTCTTAAATTATATCTATTTTCAACAGCCATAATAGTAACGTTAAACAAATTCAACATAAAAAAAAACACCCTTTTCAAATAGAAAAGGATGTTTTTAAATCAATCAAATTTTCTTATTGACCTCCTGTCTGTTCAGGTGCTGGTGCAGGAGCAGCTTCAGAAGGTTTATAATCGTAACTCAATACCCTAAATTGAGTACGTCTGTTACGTTGGTGAGCAGCCTCTTGCTCTTCTTTCGTTTTCATTTGTTTAATCGTTTCACATTCCAAGCCAACCGCTCTAGGAACAGTTTCTCCCATTCCTTTTGCCACCATTCTTTCTGCAGGAATACCTTTAGACATCAAATATTGAACACAAGATTCAGCCCTTGCTTGAGAAAGTTTCATATTATAATCATCAGAACCTCTACAATCTGTATGTGCTTGCAACTCGATAATAATAGTCGGATTATCTATCAATGTTTGATACAAGAAATTTAATGAATCCTTAGAGTTAACTCTTTCATCCACCAACAACTCCGATTTATTATAAGCATATTGCACTTCGGGAAAGTCAATTACGATATCTTTACTTGCAGGTTGCATAAACACTTCTTCAATATATCGTTTAGACGATTCCTCCCCTTCTGTAGAAAATTTAGTCTTAGCCGCTAAGAACTCATCTTTTTTCGTTTGCAAACCGTAATTTGTATTTTTCTTGATAAATCGTTTTCCACCTTCTTCATCAAAAATAAATTTACCTTCTTCATCAGTGGTTTTGATTACCTGTGAACCATCGCTTCCCAACAAAGTAACAGTTACTCCCGGTATAGGTTCATTCGTTTCTTTATTCTTAACATAAACCTCCAAGATAAATTTCACGTCAGGTAAACTAAAGTTGTAAATATCATCTTTTCCTTTTCCTCCCGGTCTGTTTGATGTAAAGAATCCTTTTTTATCCGAACCTTTTTCAAAGATAATTCCATAATCATCAGCTTGAGAATTTAATGGATATTTCAAGTTTTCAGGGTTTGCCCATTTGTTTTCTCCGGTTTTTTCTGCCTTAAACATATCCAAACCACCTAAACCAACATATCCGTTTGATGAGAAATATAAATTTTCATCTTTATCTAAATAAGGAAACATTTCATCTCCCGGAGTGTTAATTGAAGGACCTAAATTAACCGGCTCTCCCCAAGCTTTTTCTCTTTTGTTATACAAAGAGTACCATAAATCTTTACCTCCTTGTCCTCCGGCTCTGTCAGAAGAAAAAATAATTAACGACTCTTTTTTATTCAATG
>JALTUD010000104.1 GCA_027047735.1 Flavobacteriales bacterium
TGTTTTTAGTATCCTTATACTTCTTCATATTTTATTTCCATAGCTGGGGCTATGCAAAGAAAATATTCATCGTCTAAGAATACTAAATTCCATTTTCTTTGCACTTATCTCAACTGCGTTAGGGATAGAAGCGGCATCCTTTTGGTTTGTTTGCTTTATGCAAACCAAAAGATATAGCGGATAGCCCGACCCTAAAAGCAAAAAAGAGCATATCCCGTGAGGGTATGCTCTTTTTTGCTTTTAGGGGAACGCCCAAAATAGTCTATTTATCCAACTCTGAAAATATAGAATTATTGCTCTTAAATTCGGGAACAATTTCTTTCATTTGCTTGACAATAAAATCGTTGTCTTGTGTTTTATAGGAGTCGATTAATTTTTTTACCCTACGATTAACTTCTCCGTAGTCATATTCTTTAACCTTTCCAATCATTATCTTATCATGGTGGGTTTTTTGAGTGGTTTCTTCTTGGTTCAGTAGCTCTTCATATAGTTTTTCGCCGGGTCTTAACCCTGTAATTTTAATGTCGATGTCTTCGCCTTCTTTCAGTCCCGAAAGCTTAATCATTTTACGAGCCAAATCTATGATTTTAACACTTTCGCCCATATCAAACACATATATTTCTCCGCCTTGTCCCATACTGCCCGCTTCCAAAACAAGCTGGCAAGCTTCGGGTATCGTCATAAAATACCGTGTAACATCTTCGTGTGTTACCGTAATAGGTCCTCCTTTTTCAATTTGTCGCTTAAACAAAGGAATTACACTACCGTTGCTTCCCAGTACATTGCCAAATCGAGTAGTGATAAATTTAGTAGAAGAAAGTTTATTGAGTGACTGTGTATAGATTTCTGCAATTCGCTTAGAAGCTCCCATAACGTTGGTCGGGTTCACCGCTTTATCGGTAGAAATCATAACGAATTTATCTACCTTGTATTTATCCGATAAATCACTCAGGATTTTTGTTCCTCGGATGTTTGTTTTCACGGCTTCCGAAGGGTTTCTTTCCATTAAAGGAACGTGCTTGTAAGCTGCTGCATGAAAAACCACTTCGGGTTGAAAGGTTTTAAATACGTTTTCCATTCTCACAGGGTTGGAAACATCGCCGATTACAACTACTTTTTCTACGGTCGGTTTTTTGTGTTTAAGTTCAATTTCAAGGTTGTAAATCGGGCTTTCGGCTTGGTCGAGCAAAATGATTTTTTGGGGAGAAAATCTCAATAATTGACGAGCAATTTCACTCCCGATAGAACCTGCAGCACCGGAAATGAGAATGACTTTACCGTTTACCTCTTTACTAATGTTTTCCGTATTCAATTCTATTTCCTCTCTACCCAATAAATCTTCAATACGCACTTTTTTAATCTGCTTAGAAGAAAATTGACCGTTAATCCATTTTTCAACAGGAGGAACGGTTAGTACCTCGATGTTAAGTTTAAGGCATGTATCAATCAATTGTCTTATTTTTTTCGGATCACTTTTTTTAATAGCAATAATGACGTAATCGATTTTAGTTTCCTTAGCCCATTTTTCAATGGAATTACTCGATTTTATCGGAATACGTTCCAACAGTTTTCCTCTCAATTTCGGATTATCATCGATAAATCCGATAACATTATAAAGTATATTCGGATCTCTTTCCAAAGTCCTTTTAGTGATTAACCCCATTTCGCCTGCACCGTAAATCAGTACATTTTTTGTAGCACCTCTCGATTTTTGCGTTTCAACATAAATCAATTTAACCACCGTTCTCGATGTAATAAGTAAGAAAATAGACGTTAGAAACTCAACAAAAATAACCGAAATCGGCATAAAATAAACCCCGTCAAAATAATAGTAACGAATAGGTGAAAGCATTAGAAATACAAACGTTCCCAATGCCACCGTAGAAAAAATACGTTTAGCATCTTCGGTGCTCGTATAGCGAATAATACCGGCATACGTTTTACCAAAATAATACAGCGAAGCGCGAACGATAATATATATCGGCAAAACAGGTTTAAGAATGTGCCATTCCTTTAGCAAAGTATATCTATCAAGGTCAACAAAATCAAACCGAATAAGATAAGCGATGAATAAGGCTGTTAAGCTGAGAAAAATATCGATTAAAAAAATAATCCATCTCGGCGTATTTTGTTCAGGTATAAGCTTGATTTTCATAAAGGGCAAAGGTAAATAAAATACGATAAAGGCTATTATATGTTATGCAATTATTTGGGCGTTCCCCCAATTGGCTAAAGAAAGATATCGCTCACGCTCAACGTTTCTTTAGCCAATTGGGGTCGGGCTATCACTACTCACTTTTTTTGCCCTCAAAAGGAGGAGGGCAAAAAGGAGTTCAAACATGCCGTTCTATCCCTAACGCGGGGCAGGTGAGTGCAAAGAAAACGGAGTTTAGTTTTCTTAGACGATGAAAAATTCTTTTGCATAGCCCCAGCTATGGAAAATAATTTTGAAGAAGTATAAGGAAAATAAAACCGTTTTATTGTGCTCAGATGTCCCGTGTT
>JALTUD010000105.1 GCA_027047735.1 Flavobacteriales bacterium
AAAGTTAACCAAAGTACAGTCAACCGATGGAATAACTCGTTTTAGATTAGGAAATTACGAAACTTTTGAAAAAGCACAAAAAGTAGTAGATAAAGCAAGAAAAGTAGGCGACAAAGACGCATTTATACTTGTGTTTTACAAAGGCGAAAGAACCAGTCTGAATAAGCTAATAGAAAAAGATGTATATAAATTTTAGGGCGTTCCCATTACAGCATAAAAAAAGTAGTTTCGTTGCACTACACCACTTTTTAACGCTGTAATGGTCGGGCTTTCACTACTCGCTTTTTTTTGCTTGCAAACAGCAAGCAAGCAAAAAAAGAGCTCAAACACGCCGTTCTATCCCTAACGCATGTAAAAAGAACGGCAAGAAAATGAGTTTTAGTTTCTTTAGTTGATAAATAATTTATAAGGCTCTTTCGACGTTTAATTGGTATTATACTTGAAAAAGATAAAACAATCAGTTCTACGACTAAGAAAGCCCACTAATTTTTCCTTCATTATCAATAAACATATTTTCGCTAGCAGGTACACTCGGTAAACCGGGCATACGCATCATATTTCCAAGAATAGGAATAATAAAACCTGCACCCACAGCGTATTCAAACTCACGAATCGTAACCGTAAAACCTTTAGGGCGACCAATCAACATTGGGTCATCCGAAAAAGATTT
The DNA here is from genome assembly GCA_027047735.1 of Flavobacteriales bacterium. GTDB lineage: Bacteria > Bacteroidota > Bacteroidia > Flavobacteriales_D > Parvicellaceae > S010-51. The sequence goes on from JALTUD010000105.1 coordinate 671, forward strand.
TTGCGTCTTTGCCATACAAACAGGAAGATGAGAAAGCCCCAAACTTTCTATTGTTTTTAAGTCTTTTTCCGCCTTTTTAGAATAGCTGACTTTTTCCGCACCGTAAATTTTAGTGGCAATGGTTTCTATTTTTTCTTTTAGCCCCGCATTCCAATCATAAAGTGGTTTAAACTCAGCCGTTTTTTGTTCTATTTCTTCAGCCAAGGTTTTAGCCAAATCAGTCATTCCTTCACCGCCTTTTGCCCAACCATCAGCGAGAACAGCTTTCACCCCTAATTCGTTACATTTCTGTTGAACCAATTCCATTTCTTCTTTCGTATCACTCGGAAACGCATTAATAGCCACAATAGGATTGATGCCGTAAAGTTTCATATTCTCAATATGTTTTTCCAAGTTCTCAAAACCTTTCTCAACACGTTCAATTGAGGGTGTATTATATTCCTCTTTAGGAGCACCGCCGTGATGCCTTAGAGCTCTAATTGTCGCAACCAAAATAATAGCTTCGGGTTTCAAGCTTCCCGAAACGCATTTTATATCCAAAAACTTTTCTGCACCTAAATCAGCTCCAAATCCGGCTTCGGTAATCACATATTTCGATAATGATAATCCCATTTTAGTCGCTAAAATAGTATTTGTACCCTGAGCAATATTCGCAAAAGGGCCACCGTGAATAATAGCAGGATTTCCTTCTAATGTTTGTACCAAATTAGGTTTAATAGCATCTTTCAGAAGAATAGCCATAGCATTTTCTGCCTTTAAATCTCTAGCATAAACAGGCTTTTTATCAAAAGTAAAACCAATAAAAATATTTCCTAATCTGTTTTTTAAATCTTCAAAGTTTTCCGCCATACATAAAATAGCCATCACTTCCGAAGCCGGAGTAATGTTAAAACCACCTTCTCTGGGAATACCGTTTGTTGTACCGCCAAGACCAATGGTAATGTGTCTTAATGCACGGTCGTTCATATCCATAACCCTTTTCCAAACAATCGTTCTAGGGTCTATTCCTAAATTTCGTGTTTTACTTTGCAAATTGTTATCCACTAGTGCAGAAAGCAGGTTGTTGGCTTTTTCAATAGCCGAAAAATCCCCCGTAAAATGTAGGTTAATATCTACCATCGGAACAACTTGTGCATAACCACCGCCCGCAGCTCCTCCCTTAATTCCAAAGACCGGTCCCAATGAAGGTTCTCTTAAAACAGCAACTGCTTGTTCGCCAATTTTATTCAATCCTTCTACTAACCCGATTGAGGTTGTTGTTTTTCCTTCGCCGGCAGGAGTAGGAGTGAGGGCAGTAACCAACACCAAGTGATTTTGCTTGATTTTACCTTCGTCAATCAAAGAAAGCGGAAGTTTTGCTTTATATTTACCGTACATTTCCAAATCATCTTCCGGAATGTTTAGTTTTTTAGCAATGTCGGATATGTGTTGCATCTTTGTGTTCTGTGCAATTTCGATGTCGGTTTGTGGTTTTGTCATAGGTGTTGTTGCTCTGTTCTCGGTATACCTTAATTTTCAAAGATAGTATGATTGTCTTAATAATGTTAATAATGAATAGTATTCTCTTGTACTTTTAGTGTTAACAATCAAAAATTGATTTTCCCTTTTTTTATTGTGAAGCTATAAAGCACAGAGCTGTCAACATTTTTCCCGTCCAATTTTCCTGCTTTCCATTCGCCAAGCGAGCTGAATACAGCCTCAATCTGTTTGTCAAGTTCTTTGTTACCTGTCTTATTGTCCATTTTACATTGAATAAGTTCTCCTTTACAGTTAATGATTAAACCAATCATCCCTTTACCTTTGAACTTTGGATTATCTTTTAGAAATGGTACTTCGGAATTTAAGCGTTTCAATAGTTCTTCTTCCGAAATTGGACAAACGGCTTTGTCTTGTCCTTTAAAAGAGGGGAAAAGAGCGTAAACTTCATCCTTATTACAAATTCCAGGAATATCTTTTTTTACTTCCATTTTTGCTACAAATTGAGCCGATACTGATATTCCTATTAAACCAATGATTCCTGTTAAAATTATTTTTTTCATATTTTTTATTTTATTACTTACTTCGAGTACTCCCCATAATAACAACTAGTATGGCTTTGTATCAATAAATCCGTGAATAATCCAGGTTAAATGAGATTATTTTCAAATTTAATGAATAACCTCCGTCAATCCATAAATAATCGGATTACCTTCTCTTAATTTTATCGTTAAATTATCAAAATAAAAGTTCTTTTTATCTCTGTTCCAAAGATATACTTTTAAAATGATGTTATCATATTTTAGATACACATCAGCCAATTTAATCGAAAGATAAAAAGTATCCCATTTATCATTAGCATCTGAGATGATAAAATCATTAAAATCAACACCTCTCCAGTATATATTTTCCCCGTTACTTTCTAAGGTAGCGACTAAAACTATTTCATCTAAGTTATCTATTTTTCTAGCTTTAACCGAAATATCAATAAAATTGTTCTCGTTGTATATAATTTCTTCTAATTTTCTCGCATAAGTAGGAGAAAATTCCATAGTGCTATCCATTAGATAACATTTACGACCAAAACATTCAATAGAATCGATGATGTTCGGTGGTTGGATGGAGCTCCAAAACTCATTATTATTGTTTTCAAAGTCCAGTGAGTCAATTACCTTAGCGGGAGTTCCTTCTGTTTTACTAAAAAGGTAGGTCGTACCTCCAACATAGTTATGTTGCCACTTTATGTAGGGATAATAATCTTGTATAACAGCTACTGTTTCAGGTGGGATAAAGGAAGTGCTACCTAAGAAAAGTTTATTATGTAGTTTACTTTGCTTGGTAAGAAAAACTTGAAAATCTTTTAAGTTTTGAAAAGAATCATGCTTTATATAATTCGTGTCAATATTTAGTGTAGAAGTATAAAAGTTTGTAATTTTTTTATTGGAATCAATAATAAACAGCGTGTTCGTATCAGCGTGTTTTTCTTGCTCATAATCTTTCAAAATCTCTAAATACACCGATTGATAAAACAAGTCATAATGTTTTCGAGTAGCAAATAACGTATAGCTATTTACTAGTAGTACAATCAAAACAAGGATTAAATTAGTAGTAGCTTTTTGCTCTTTAAAATGCCCAAACAATAAGAAAAATAGATAAGGTAAACTAAAAATCAGCATCGAGTATTGCAGTACAGGATTGACAAAGATAGAATAAAGAAACCCTATTAAAAAGGGCAAAATAAACCAAGAAAAGAAGAGTATATAACGTTTAAAATCAAGATTTTTGAAAGAACAGTCTTTAGCACCAAATAAAACTAAGCCTATAACAGCTATTATAGGTAATAAAGAAAAATGAAAAACGTAGTTGAGAAAATCAATCAAAAAGTCATTATGTGGTTTACCCAGCCAGCCATCAACACCACCCACACCACCAATACTTAATTGATACAGAAAGATATTTATATGAGGAAGATATAATACAAAAATCAAAACACCTAGAAAAATATATTTCCCTAAATATTTTTTCTGAATAAAAAACAAGCCGCTTATACCGACAATAAAAGCAAAGAGCAAACTAAAATGATGATTGTAAGTACAAAGAGAAGCTGATAAAACAAACAAAATACCGTTGGTATAAAACTTTTTTTCCGGATGCTTAACGAGGTTCGTCCAAAAATAAACCATCAGTAGCGAAAAGAACAGCCCACTGATATAAGGTCGTGCAATTTGACTATACATGACCGTAAATTGGATACTCGCAAGAAAAGAAGCAGAAAGCAAACCAACCGTTTCATTAAACCACTTCTTACCAACGAGGTAAATCAACAAAACGGAGAGAATCCCAAAAATAGTAAACGGTAATTTTACTCCCCAAGTATCAAAGCCAAATAACTTTGTCCAGTAATATAAAAAAACATGAATCCCGGCGGGATGACCATCTACTTTAACACCTTTTTCAATGAGTTCAGAAAAGGTATCAAACCGCAATCGAAAAATAGCACTAAACTCATCATGAGTATAGGGAATATCGGAATAATTGATAAAACGCAATACAGAAGCTACAATAATGATAAATAATAGGATCGTTCTATTTGTAATCTTCATTTTTTGTAGCGAACTGATAATAGAAAGAATCAAGATTTTATGATGGAATAATTTTGACGACAACCCCAAAAAGTTTTCTAAAACAAATAAAGCCCTGAAAAATCAGAGCTTTATATTTAATAGGGTGGAAGATGGGACTCGAACCCACGACCCTCGGAACCACAAACCGATACTCTAACCAGCTGAGCTACATCCACCGTTTTTGCGAGTGCAAATATAATACTAAGATTTAATATACACAAGAAAAATTTAAAAAATTAAGAAAGTAAATTAATTGCGATAAAAATAACATCGCAAATAATAGCAACTACACTAGATAATATTACCCATTTCATTGGAGCAATAGCCAACATCATAGATAAAGAAAACATAGTCGTTACCGCCAAAACAGCCAATTGAAATGTGTTTTCTAAGCCTCCTGTACCTACAGCTGCTCCACCCATACATCCCACTGCTATCAATAGTAGGGCTGAAATTCCGTATCGATTAAGATTTGCCTGAAAAAATATTTTATCAAGGATAGGAATACCCGTTACATCTTTTTTGTTTACATCTTCTTCCATAGTCTTTGTTTTATTGTCAGATTAATTTGTCGCTAAAATATAAAATAATTAGAAATAAAATGCTTTAGCTCATAAAAAAAGCTCCACAATTTTGTGGAGCTTTTTGGAAAAAGTAGTTAATACTGTTTGTGTCATTAATGATATAAACCGTTTTTTACCAATTTTTTCAATTGTTTTTTACGTCTTTTCATAACCTTTTTCGGTTTGTTTTTGACAAGTGTCATTTCATCCACCAAATGTTTTGCACCTGCGTATTTATCTATGATAAATAGCACGTAACGAATATCACAAGAAATGGTTCTTTGGATGTTCGGTTCAAAGAAAATATCTCCGCTCATTGCTTCCCAGTTTCCGTCAAAGGCTGTACCAATCAATTGACCGTAAGCATTGATGACCGGACTTCCCGAGTTTCCTCCCGTAATATCGTTATTAGAAAGAAAAGCCACATGGATTTCGCCGTCTTCGGCATATTGTCCATAGTCTTTACTGTAATACAAATCTTTTAATTTTTGAGGAACATAAAATTCATCATCTTTATCGGTTGTATGAGCATCTTTTTCAATTACACCTTTTAAAGTGGTATAGTATTTATAAATAACACCATCTTTAGGTTCGTAAGACAAAACATTTCCGTAGGTAACTCGCATGGTAGAGTTAGCATCAGGAGCGTAAGCTTTGTCCGGATTCATTTTGCGTAAACCATCTATAAAAAGACGTTTTCCTTCATCTATTTTATCTACCGAAGATTGTTGAGGCATCGCAATTTTTCCGTAGTACATTTCGATAAAACTATTGGTTAAGTCATAAGCTAAATCTTTGTTGATTTCTTCCAAGGTTACGTCTTCCAACCATTTCTCCAATTTTTCTTTTGAAGTAAAAGGAGAAGTTGCAAAATAATCATTAGCTAATTTATTAAAATCACCGTTGTATTTATTGTAATATTTTTTCAATGCCTTAGGGTGAAATTCTTTGTCTATATCATCATAATAAACTTTGAGCATAGCCGCCAATAATTTTTTATCAATGTCAGTGTTGTAATCTTTAAAGTAAGTATCTGCATTTGCCAAAATTTCTTGTTTTGCTTCAGCAATTGCTTCTTTATTTCCTTCCTGTAGAGCTTTGTTTAGTTTGGTTCTGGGGTTAAAGTTTTTAAAAGCAAATCCCAACACTTCAGGACCTCTCATAATCGCTTCTCCAAAATATACTTGTGGCAAAACATAGGCTTGATTAGAACTGTAAAAGTCTTCAATAAGCGGTAAGGCTTTCCCGTATTTCTTTTTTCGTGTTTCATCAGCATTTGCCCATTTCGTAAAATCATCCTCTATCGCTTTTTTCTTGTCATATACATGGTTTTTAACCAACTGCTGACTTTGCCCAAGGAAGTATTTCCAGTAGTTACTTACGTGTGCATGTTTTGACGCATATTGAATACGAACTTTTTGACTTTTGTTCATCCCTTCTTCCATGATGTCCAATTTCATTCTTCGTACTTTCACACGAGCTGGTTGTTCTATTTCTACGGCTTCTTTCACCCCATAAGAAGTCAAATAACGATCAGTACTACCCGGATACCCTATAATCATAGCAAAATCTCCTTCGCCAACACCGTCTAAAGATACCGGTAAGTGATGTTTAGGGACATAAGGTTTGTTTTCAGCAGAGTAGGGAGCAGGAGCATTGTCTTTTCCCGCATACACTCTAAACATACTAAAATCTCCCGTGTGTCTTGGCCACATCCAGTTGTCCGTATCTCCTCCAAACTTCCCGATAGAACTCGGTGGAGCTCCCACTAATCGAACATCTTCAAAAATATTATACTTAAACATATAATATTCGTTCCCGTTATAAAAGTCTTTGATTTGAATTTTTTGTTTTGCTCCGTTTTCTTTTTCTTTAGCGATAATTGCCTCAATGTTTTTCTCTACGAGGATAGCACGCTCTTCATTGGTCATATCATCCGTAACACCGGCTAAGACTTGAGCGGTAACATCGTCCATTCTATCAAGAAACCAAACCGTTAAATCAGGAATCGGAATTTCTTGTTGTTTATTCATTGCCCAAAAACCATCTCTAAGATAATCATGTTCCGGGGTACTATTCTGTTGAATAGCGTCAAAACCACAGTGGTGGTTCGTTAGCATAAGCCCTTGGTCAGAGATGATTTCCCCGGTACAAAAACCTCCACCCAAAGCAACCACAGCATCTTTTAAACTCGCGTGATTTACGGAGTAAATTTCTTCCGGAGTAAGGTGCAATCCGTGTTTTTTAAGGTCAACACCGTTTAATCTTTTAATAAGCAAAGGCAACCACATTCCTTCATCAGCCTTAGCCGTAAAAATACCCGTCGTAAACAGAAAGACGAATACTAACAATACATTCTTTTTCATAATTTCCTTGTTAATGTTTAAATAAAATTCGCCACAAAGGTAATGATTATCCGCTTATACTACCTAGTAAGAGGGTAATATTTGGGCGTTCCCCCTTTTTGCAAAAACAACATATCGCTGTCGCTATACGTTGTTTTGCAAAAAGGGGTCGGGCTATCACTACTCGCTTTTTTTTGCTTGCAAACAGCAAGCAAGCAAAAAAAGAGCTCAAACACGCCGTTCTATCCCTAACGCGAGTGAAATAAAAAGAACTAATTTTTAACTTATAGACAAATTGTCTAAGTACATGACAAAAATTTAAAGATACCTATATCATCCTGGCTTTGAGAGTTTAACAAGATATTAGCCACATAAGATAATCCATATTTGAAAATACTTTTAGCTTTTCTGCCATGTGTTTTAGTCTTTATAGGGGTAACATGCTCATGAAGATAAATTCCAACCTTATAACACCATACAAAAGCAATCATTACCAATAGTAACAGTTTTCGTATTCGATCAATATCTTGTAAATGTGTTTTTTCAATATCAAATCCACTTGATTTCATCGCCTTAAAACTCATCTCG
>JALTUD010000106.1 GCA_027047735.1 Flavobacteriales bacterium
GTCTAAGCATACTAAATTCCATTTTCTTTGCACTTACCTCAACTGCGTTAGGGATAGAACGGCGTGTTTGAACTCCTTTTGGTTTGTTGCATATATGCAAACCAAAAGAGTGAGTAGTGATAGCCCGACCCTTTTTTACGAAAACAACGTTTAGCGATAGCGGTATGTTGTTTTCATAAAAAAGGGGAACGCCCAAATCATTTTAAACCCTATTGACTTCCCAAGCCATAACTTCTGAAGAAGGGCGATAATCCGGTTTAGGTTGGTGTTTATGGATGAAATAATTACTCATAATAGCCGCCACTTTCTTTTGGTTATCGTCCGAAATATCCAAAACCTCTGGATTTGTGAAATATTTATTGACAAAATGGGTATCGAAATTTCCACTTTTAAAAGCTTCGTGATTGATGGTGTATTTACAAAAATCAAGGGTGGTTTCGATGCCTACGATGTCGTAATCTTCAATGGCTTTGGTCATTTTCCGAATGGCTTCTTCGCGGGTGGGAGCATGAACAATGAGCTTGGCAATCATAGGGTCGTAATAAATTGGAATTTCCATTCCTTCTTCAAAACCGTCATCCACTCGTATGCCTTCGCCTTGTGGTTTTTTGTAAATTTCAAGCGTTCCTATATCAGGTAAAAAGTTGTTTTTAGGATCTTCTGCATACACTCGAACTTCAATGGAATGTCCATTTATTTTCAAGTCTTCTTGTTTGTACTCCAGTGCTTTATTTTCCGCTATTTTAATTTGTTCTTCGACCAAATCTAACCCTGTAATCATTTCTGTAACGGGGTGTTCTACTTGCAAACGTGTGTTCATTTCAAGGAAAAAGAACTCTCCATTTTCGTAAAGAAACTCAACGGTTCCGGCTCCCGAATAATTACAAGCTTTGGCTACTCGGCAAGCGGCTTCGCCCATTTCTTTTCTTAATTCGGGCGTGAGGACGGCAGAAGGTGCTTCTTCGATGACTTTCTGGTGTCTTCGCTGAATAGAACATTCCCGTTCAAAAAGGTACAATGTATTGCCGTGATTGTCTGCTAGAACTTGAATTTCGATATGGCGAGGCGATCCCACGTATCGTTCAATAAATACCGCTCCATTGCCGAATGCTTTTTCAGCTTCGCTGATGGCGAGGTTCATTTGTTCCTCAAAATCTTCTTTCTTTTCGACAATTCGCATTCCTTTACCGCCCCCTCCGGCAGATGCTTTAATGAGTATCGGGTAACCAATTTCATCGGCTTTTTGTTTAGTAAAGCTAATATCATCTATGGCTTCGTCTAACCCCGGTACCATTGGAATATCGTATTTTTTTACCGCAGCTTTTGCAGAAAGTTTATCCCCCATAAGTTCCATTGATTCGGGAGAAGGACCTATAAAAGTGATTCCTGCTTCTTTAACTTTTCTTGCAAAATCGGAATTTTCACTTAAAAAACCATAACCGGGATGAATGCCGTCCACATTCAATTCTTTGCAGACTTCGATAATTTTGTCGCCTAACAAATAACTTTCGTTACTGGGAGGAGGCCCGAGACAGACGGTTTCATCGGCATATTTAACAAAGGGAGCGTGAGCATCAGCTTCAGAATAAACCGCCACGGTTTTGATGCCCATTCTTCGACAAGTTTTCATTACTCTCAGAGCAATTTCACCTCTATTGGCTACGAGTATTTTTTTCATTTTAAGTCGGTATTATAATGAGATATTAAGATTTTAATTTTAGAATCTTTTCAATGGTATGGTTAGAAACATAATGATAATTCCCTTTCGATTTTTCGTAGATTTCTCGACCTTTTTTCAATCCTTCGGGGGTTTGAGCTAAAGCTTCATACAATGGTTTTAAGAATTTCCTTCTACCTACACGGTTTAGGAACGCTTCTAAAGCATCATCAATACCATCGTATCCGATGTTGATACTTTTTTCAAACCAAATGGCAGCTATTTCAGAATTTCCCGAGTGAGTAAGGTCAAAGGCTTTATCTAATTGAGCTAAATCTGCAGGAGTGGTTGTTTCCTCATTTAAGTGGCGTAAGAAATGTAACCATTCGTGTGTTGACCAATTTTGAGTATGAAGAACAGAAACATCTTTTGTTGTTTCATAATCTTTTAGAGCTTTTTCTACATTCTCGAAGCGTGTAGCTTTTATTTTAGGGCAATTATCCGGCAGTCCCGGTTGATTTACCCATTCATCAATATTAAGCGTTACGTTATTGGGTTCTAAAAGTTCTTTGTTTAAATAGTCTAAAAATTGGTCGGTTGTAATGGTTTGAAATTTATGTTCAGCAAAATATTTTTTTAAGAAGGCATCAAACTTTTCTCTTCCAACGGTTTCTTCAATGAGTCGTAAAAAGAAATATCCTTTCTCATAAGCTACATCTGTCATGGCATCATCCGGATGAAAGCCTTTTAGGTTTAACCTAAAAGGCTTTCATCCGGATGATGCCATGACAGATGTAGCTTATGAGAAAGGATATTTCTTTTTACGACTCATTGAAG
>JALTUD010000107.1 GCA_027047735.1 Flavobacteriales bacterium
TCTCCTTCTGTTGATGAAAAAAAAAGGGCTTTGTTGGCGGCTCAACGGAATTGTTTGTCTGTTGGATTGACCACGGTAGATGATGCAGGCTTGGACAGGGAAGATGTGGAGTTGATTGAAAAATTGCATAAAACGGGGGAATTAAAGATTAGGATTTATGCGATGCTGAAGGATACGAAAGAGAATTTTGATTATTATTTGAATACAGTGGGCGAACCTTATCGTACGGAACGGTTGACTGTTAATGCTTTTAAATTCTACGGTGATGGGGCTATGGGGAGCAGTGGAGCTTGTTTGTTACAGGCTTATGCTGACCAAGAAGGTTATTTCGGAACATTATTGAATGATACGGCTTATTTTAAGAAATATGCTCAGCTTTTATACGATAAAGGTTTTCAAATGTGTACGCATGCTATTGGTGATGCTACGGTTAGAACCTTTTTGAATATTTACGGGGAGGTTTTGAAAGGGACAAATGATAGAAGGTGGCGAATAGAACATGCTCAATTGGTTGCACCGGAAGACTTTCCTTTGTTTGCTAAATATACCATTGTCCCTTCGGTTCAGCCGACACACGCCACCTCTGATTTTAGTTGGATTGAACTCAAATTAGGCAAAAAGAGAATGCCGTATGGCTATGCGTACAAAAAATTGTTGCAACAAAACGGTTGGATTGCTTTAGGGACGGATTTCCCGATTGAAGACATTAATCCGATAACCACTTTTTACGCCTCGGTGGCACGAAAAAATAAAGACGGATTGCCAAAGAATGGTTTTCAAATCGAAAATGCTCTGACGCGTGAAGAAACCATCAGAGGAATGACCATTTGGGCGGCTTTGGCTAATTTTGAAGAACAAGAAAAAGGTTCGTTGGAGCTTGGTAAAAATGCCGATTTTGTAGTGCTTAATCAAGATTTAATGCAGATAAATGAAGATGAATTATTGAATACTAAAGTTATTGCTACCTTTGTAGGAGGAGAAAAACTCTATTAATCATTATTCAATGAAAAGAACTACCCTTTTATCTTTTATTTTTTGTTGGTGTTCACTGTTTGCCTACGGTCAAGAAGCGTTGGACAGTTTAAGGTCTGTTCTGAATACTACACATCAAGATACAACACTTGTAGGTACACTTTCTAAAATAGGAGATGTGTTTTATTATGGTGGTCAAGCTGATAGTGCAATATACTATTGGGAAAAGGGGAGGGCAGTGGCCGATGCTGTACTTGAAAAAGAAATTCCTGAAGCCCAAAAACTGACTGCACAACGGTTCAATGCGATTCTATACAATGATTTGGCGTATTTATATATAGGGAAGGGAAACTACGATAAGGCATTGGGTTATTTTAGGAAAAGTATTCGTTACCGGGAATTGCTAAAGGATACTTCGGGAATTTTGCAAGGGTATTCAAATATCGGGTATTTGTATATCCAAAAAGGGCAAACCGATAGTGCTTTGTTTTATAACAAACGAGTATTGGATTTAGCACAAAGGTACAAGCTGAAAGAGCAAGAAGGAATCAGCTCCATGCAAGTAGCGGTATTATATACCAAAATCGGATTGATAGAAGAGGCGTTGGAACACCTGAAAAACGCACAGAAGATTTTTACCAAAATAAACAAGCCCAAAGCAGAAGCTATTGTGTTGAACAATATAGCCAAAGTCTATATGGACTTGGAGGAATACAATACGGCTTTAGAATATTTCTTTAAGAGTCTGGAACTTAAATATACCGATAATGATAGGCTCTCAATCGGCAACACTTACACAAATATAGGGGCAGCTTATCAACGAATAGAAGAACTGTCGTTAGCTAAAAAATACGATTTTTTGGCATTGGAATATTTTGATAAAGCCAATAATAAACGAGGGAAGGCGACCGTTTTAAATAATATCGGAAATTTATATGTTGATTTAGGTCAAACAGATTCCGCGATGATTTTATTTCAACAATCTTTAGCACTACGGCAAGAAATACACGATAAGGCCGGTATTGCTTACTCGCTTTTTAATATTGCTAAAATTGAATATAGAAATCATCAATTGGAACAAGCAGTCAATCGCCTCAAAAAAGCCTATACATTGGCAGACGAAACCACGGATTACAATCTTCTGCAAAAAATAGCAAAAGAAATATATACCATTTACAAAGTAGAAAAGAAGTACGAAGAAGCACTGAACTATCACGAGCAATTGTTACGTTTCAAAGAGTTGATTTTAAATCAAAAGAACTTAGAATCGCTCAATCGGTTGAAATGGCAAAAAAGCATATCTGAATTTCCACAAAAAGTTAAGCCCGTGATTACGAAGGACGAGAAAATAAATACAATTCCCACGAAAGTTATTCTACTCGTTTTGGGAGTACTAGGCTTGTTGGTTGTCTTTTGGGTTAGAAAGAGGTAGTATTTATTATTGGGGCGTTCCCCTAAAACACAAAACAAGCATATCGCTACCGCGAAACGCTTGTTTTGTGTTTTAGGGTCGGGCTATCA
>JALTUD010000108.1 GCA_027047735.1 Flavobacteriales bacterium
GTACGTTCGTAGTTGTGTATTATTTATTGGAAACTTTAATTACTTCAAAAATACGATTAATATACAGGATTATACACTCCAACGACTTGGCAAAAAAGCAGACAAAAATCAATATGCGGGAAGATGTGTTGGGCGAAACCGAACGAGAAGTAATGAAGTGGGGCGTTCAGAAAAAAGAAGAAATAGAAAAACTAAAAGAACAAGAGGCGTTTAGACGGGAATTTTTAGGAAATTTAGCTCACGAATTAAAAACACCAATCTTTAGCATTCAAGGTTATATCCTGACTTTGCTGGAAGGCGGATTGGAAGATGAAAAAATGAATCGTATCTTTCTGGAACGAGCCAATAAAGGCGTGGATAGAATAACCAAAGTGGTCGAAGATTTAGATTTAATTACAAAAATAGAGTCAGGCAGAATACCGTTGAACATTCAAAAAACAAATATTGTACAATTAGCACAAGACGTATTGGATAGTTTTGAAATAAAAGCCCAAAAACACAATGTAACCCTTAAGTTAGAAAAGGAAAACAATGAAATGTTTGTACAATGTGATAAAGACAAAATAGAACAAGTATTGATAAACTTGATTAATAATTCCATAAACTACGGAGTTGAAAATGGTACAACTACCATTCGCTTATTCAATGCGGAAGACCACATTATGATTGAAGTAGCCGATAACGGAATAGGAATCGCAGAAACCGATCAAAAACGCTTATTTGAACGGTTTTACCGTGTTGATAAAAGCAGAGCCCGGCACGAAGGGGGAACAGGGTTAGGTTTGTCGATAGTAAAACACATTGTAGAAGCACATAACTCAACCATAAGTGTGCGAAGTACCCCCAAAAAAGGTTCGGTTTTTTATTTTTCCCTAAAAAAAGGTTAAACAGCTTGTTTTTTAGTTTAATTTCAATACTTTTTTGTGGTAAAGGCATCCTTCTGCTAAATGAATACGTCATAAATCTAGCATCTTAATTCTAAACAACTTGGGTAGATAAAAAAAATATATTATCTTCACCAATTAATTACCTATAGACCTATGAAAAGATTTATTTTTGTTTTTATATTATCATTAGTTGCTTACTGTGCGAATGCACAGCCTTATAACTTTATACAAAAGACTGTCGATGCTAATAGAGAAGCATATGATATAATGGGGACTAGTGTAGTGGTGAGAGGAGATTTTGCAGCAGTAGGTGAACCTAATGATAAGCAGGATTTAAACGAGCTTCTTCCTATAGATTCTGCTGGTTCAGTTCATATATATCGTAGAAACCCTGATGCTTCTTGGAGTCATTTTCAAAAAATAACACCATCTGATCGGGGAATGGGGGATAAGTTTGGCTTCTCTATCGCAATGGAGGGAAATCAACTTTTTGTAGGAGCTTATGGTCAAATGTTAGATGAGAATAGTGCAAATCCTTTGCCTGTCTCAGGGGCTGTATATGTTTATGAATATATATCAGGTGTTTGGACTTTTAGACAGAAAATAGTTGCGTATGATAGAGATGGAGGAGAACTTTTTGGCTTAACAATGGCAGTCGATAATGGAGTGTTAATTATTGGGGCTCCTGATGAAGAAAAAGATGAAAATGGGATAGTCGGGGCTTTATCTGGAGCTGTTTACGTATATCAGAAGGATAATACGGGAAATTGGAATTTCGTACAAAAAATAGTTGGTTTTGACAAAGATAATGGAGATTATTATGGGTCTTCTATCTCGAAGTTTGGAAATGTGTTAGCAGTGGGGTCTTTTAAAAATGATATTGGAGGGGCTGCTGTTCATGGAGGAGCGGTTTATATTTATGAGAAAATAGCAGGAAGTTGGGTGTTTAAAAATAAGGTTACTGCAAGTAATATAGCTCCATCAGATTTGTTTGGTTATTCTGTTTCAGTAGATGGTAATTTTATTGTAGTGGGTGCTAATAGAAAAGACGCAGGTATACAAAGATTAGGAAGAGTTTATGTGTTTAAAAAGGATGGTTCAGGAAACTGGGTGCAAATTCAAACTATGAGTTCACCAACAGGGTCGGCGACACTAGGTGCGTTTGGGAGTGTCGTTAAGTCTATAAATGGGAAGCTTTTTATAGGAAGTCCTATAGAAACTATCGGATCCTTTCCTCCTGTATATGGTTTTGGAGCAGTATTTATATATAATAGAGATGGGTTAGGTGTTTATCAATATTCAAATGAACTTACTGCACCTAATATTAATCAGGCTGGTTTTTTTGGGTTTTCTTTAGATGTGGATAATAGTAAACTTTTTGTTGGAGCTATTGGTGAGGCTCTCGATGAAAATGATCAACCTCCCGCATTAGATTCAGCAGGAGCCTTCTATATTTTTGAGCAATGTGTTCAATCTTCTATACCTTCTATTACATCTGTTTCCGGAAATTTATCTATTTGCCAAGGGGATTCGGTGCAATTGGTGATATCAACGGCTGATACGTTGAATAGTGCTCGAGAGTGGTTTTGGTACACGGGAGG
>JALTUD010000109.1 GCA_027047735.1 Flavobacteriales bacterium
CCTGACTTCTTTTTAAAAGATGTAGAAGGAAACGTAAAAGAAGGAAAACGCCTTTATAACATTATGTGTCAACATTGTCATGGAAAAAAAGGACAAGGTGATGGAGGTGTAGTTGAAGTGGGTGGATTCAATACTCCTAGCCCTTATAATGGTGCTTACAAAAACAGAACCTTAGGTCAGATATTTCATGTTATTACTTTTGGTAAAGGTGCAATGGGATCTCATGCATCTCAGCTAAATAAAGAGGAACGATGGAAAGTAGCTATGTATGTTAGGACGTTACAACATAATGGGGATTTTAAATTGGATGAATTAATAAAACCTAAAGTACAAGATAGTGTTTCCAGTGAACAAGTATCTATGTAATTAGAATATCCTACTTAAATATTTATACAAAGAATTAAATTTAAAAAAATGGAATATCAAATTTCAGAAAAAGCGAAAAAAACCACGTTAGGATTAGCGATAGTTGGTTTGGTAATGATGGTAATAGGTTTCTTTTCGCAAAAAGAATACGTATTTGCGGATAAAATTGATGAGCATACTGTTAATATTGAATATTGGGGGAATGCAGATCAATCTAAGATTGATGAATTAAAGAGTACTCTAATTTCAAAGATGGAGAATAAAGGATATTCATTAGAAATTCACGATGCGAATCATGCACATGGAGAAGAAGGTCATGCTGAGACTCATGGAGAACATCATGAAAGTCCTACTTTTTTATGGAATGTTCACATAAAACCTTCAGCAGAATCTGCCGGTCATGGGGGGCATCACGAAGATGTAGCACAAGAAATTGTTGAAATGTGTGAGTCTGGAGATGTTGGTTTTTTTGATTCTGGAATAAGAAGATTTTGGTCTAATTTATTGGTAAATGGTTTCTTCTTTTTTGGAATATCATTAGGGGCTTTATTTTATTTAGCTTTACATTATGCGACTGAATCCGGTTGGGGCGTTGTATTATTACGAGTTTTTGAAGGGGTTTCTCTCGTCTTACCTCTTGGTATTATTGTTTTAGTAATTGTTTTTATCGCTGGTGCTTTGGGATTAAATCATATTTATTCTTGGATGGATTCAGATGTAGTAGCAACTGATAATTTGGTTTGGAGAAAATCTGGGTATTTTAATCAAGTATTCTTTTGGATTAGAGTAGTTATTTACTTTGGTATCTTTTTATATTTTATGAAATGGTTTAGAAATATGTCAACGAAACAAGATACTCAAGATAAAGAAGATGCTGTAGATACGCACTTTACGATGTATAGAAGAGGAGCATTGTTCTTGGTATTCTTTGCTGTATTTTCTTCTACTATGTCTTGGGATTTCATCATGTCTATTGATATTCATTGGTTTAGTACTTTGTTTGGGTGGTACACATTCTCAGGTATTTGGTTAACCGGAATGATAATGATAATCATGATTACAGCATACCTTAAACGAGGAGGTTTTCTTCCTCTTGTAAAGATGTCGCATGTTCATGATGTAGCCAAATGGATTTTTGCATTGAGTTTCCTTTGGAGTTACTTGTGGTTCTCTCAGTTCATGTTAATTTGGTATGCAAATATGGGAGAAGAAACGATTTATTATTGGGAAAGAATAATGGAATATAAGTACTTGTACTTCACTATGTTTGGTGTGAATTTCATTTTACCGATGGTATTCTTTATTGCTCGTGATGTAAAACGTTCTTGGCCGTATATCTTAACCATAAGTACAATAGTTTTCATCGGTCATTGGTTCGATACATTTATGATGGTTATGCCCGGAACTCTTCACGATGAATGGTCGTTTGGTTTATTAGAAATAGGAATGTTCTTAATGTTCTTGGGAGTGTTTGTTTTTGCTGTTTTAAAATCAATATCCAAAGCACCGCTTGTTCAAACGAATCATCCATTCTTGGAAGAAAGTAAGCACCACGATTTTTAAACGTTTAATATTTTTTGATATGTATTCACTGGGAAGTTTCGTAATAGTGGTTATCGCTATTGCATTGTACGAATTGTTTGAGGTAAATCATTTAGCTTCTAAATTGTAGTCTAAGCTTGTGTAACCTTATCTAAAATTAAATTGCCTGTTCTACATTTAGAATAGGCTTTTTTATTGGGTGTTCCCCTCCACTTCAAGATAAACATATCGCTTTCGCGAAACGTTTATCTTGGAGTGGAGGGTCGGGCTATCCGTTATATCTTTTGGTTTGCATATATGCAACAAACCAAAAGGATGCCACTACTATCCCTAACACATTGAAATAAATTAACGTCATGATTACGTGTATTGCAAGCTTGTTTGTTAAGCCTAATATATCTTAAATATAAACACTTAATAAGGCTCGTTTCAATGTTTAAATGGTATAACTCGCACAGTATAAACTTATCATCATAACAATCTGAATTATTTAATATGTTTATTTATGATGTATTATCATACGTCTATTACCTTTCCTAACGACAATTTTTAATAAAATAAAGTGACAACGGTCAT
>JALTUD010000110.1 GCA_027047735.1 Flavobacteriales bacterium
AGAGGTGTAAAACAAGCCGGATTTGTCGTTTTATATAGAACAACTATGCCTTCTGTTTTAATAGAATTGGGCTTTTTATCCAATGCAGAAGAAGAAAAATTTCTAGGAAACGAAGATGGACAACAGCAATTGGCACAAACCATTTTCAATTCGTTTTCCAAATACAAAGAACGTAGAGATAAAATAGACGGTGTTGTTTCTCAATCTTCAACCAATAAAAACAATACCAATAGCAACTCCGGAACTTCCGACATCAAATTCAGAATACAAATCGCTACATCTCAAAAAAAAGTAGAAACAAAACCTTACAATTTTAAAGGAATGAAAGATGTAGATATGTATATTAGCGGAAAATTTTACAAATATATAGTTGGCGACTATACGAATGTAGAAGAAGCGAAAGAACGACTAAAAAAAGTAAAAGAAAAAGGATATAGTACTGCATTTATTATAGCCTTTGAAAACGGAAAACGAATCAGTATGAAAGAAGCCCTGAAAAAACAATAAAAACAAATCTATTACTGTTTTAATTATATTTATTTAGCTTTGCTGATACGAGAGAAGATATTATGAGATTAAAAAAAGAACTATTAGTAGGTATCATATCTGCCTTGGCGGTAGCCGCTTTAATTGTTGGTTTTTTCTACCTTAAAGGACAAAACCTTTGGCAAAAGAAAGAAACTTACTATACCACTTACGAAAAAGCGGAAGGACTAACCGGTGGTAATTCCGTAGTGAAAAACGGCGTACCTATTGGCGTAATCACCTATGTCGATTTATATCCCAATGACCCCAACCGTGTATTGGTTAAATTTGACGTAACTACCGATTGGGTGAAAATTCCTAAAGGGTCAATGGCTCAATTAGAACCTGGTATGTTAGGTTCGCCGGTTATCAATCTTATTTTTTCGGAAAGTACAGAGTATTATCATTCCGGAGATACGATTCCAGCAAGAATGAAAGCCGGAGTATTTGAAGAAGTAAAAGACCAAATACTACAACGTATTGACCCTTCCCTATCGAAACTAAATAACGCAATTGCAACGGCAGATTCTGCCATTACAATCGTTTCGGCTGTTTTCGGTAGAAACACAGATAATTTAGACGAAAGTTTTGAAGGTATTAAACGCTCGATACTCAATTTTGAACGGGTGTCAATCCACTTAGATACATTGGTTCAAGGATTTAACAGTTCAAGACACCAAATATTTGCTACACTGGCAAATGTTCGTTCGGTTACCGAAAACCTAAAACAAAACAACGAAGAAATTACACGAACCTTACAAAATGTAGCTACCATTTCAGACAGTATTGCTTTAATGGATTTTGCAGGAACGTTAAATAAAGCCAAAACATCTTTGGATAACGTAAACGCTATTCTCTACGAAATAGAAAACGGCGAAGGAAGCCTAACCAAATTACTTAAAGACAGTACGCTCTACGAAAACGTAAACATAATGGTCGAAGAAGCGGGAAGATTAATTGAAAACATTCAAGAACACCCAAATCGATACCTGCAATTTGCTGTATTCGGGACAAAAGACAAAGGGGTTAACCTAAGTTCACGAGACGAAAAATTACTACGTAAATACGTCAAAGACACCCTACGTCTGAAATATAAAAACACAACGAAATAGGTCTATGAAAAAAAAGAGACCCAACGTGTTAACCATTGCTGGATTTGACCCGTCAGGGGGAGCGGGAATTTTGGCGGATATAAAAACCTTTGAACAGTTAAAAGTTTACGGAATGGCTGTACAAACCGCCAATACCGTGCAGAACGAACATTCGTTTTATGAAGTCAATTGGATAGACAGAAAAACAATTTTTAAACAACTCGATTGCCTACTTGAAAAACATAACTTTCGCTATATAAAAATAGGACTTATACCTGACCTTGAATTTCTTCAATCGCTTACCAAACACCCAAAACTAAAAGAAAGTAAATTCATTTGGGACACCGTACTCAGCAGTAGTTCCGGTTTTGATTTTAATCTGAACACACAAGAGCTGGAACAAATTTTACCCGGAATATTTATGATTACCCCCAATCTAAACGAGGTAAAATTACTTGCAAAAAAAGAAACCCCGGAAGAAAGTGCAAAATTCTTAGCACAATTCACCAACGTCTATCTAAAAGGCGGACACGCAGAAAAAAACATCGGCAAAGACTACCTCTACACCAAAGAAGGAAAAGTATATCCCTTTAGAAACCACGCAAAAACAGCCACCGAAAAACACGGAAGCGGATGCATATTATCCAGTGCCTTAACCGCACATTTTGCCAAAGAATACCCCTTGATAAAAGCCTGCCTAAAAAGTAAAGATTACACCAAAAGAGTACTCGAAAGCAATCCTTCGTTATTAGGTTACCATAAACGATAATCATTTGGGCGTTCCCATTACAGCATAAAAAAGTGGTTTCGTTCGCACTATCCCAACTACACCACTTTTTAACGCAGTAATGGTCGGGCTATCACTACTCACTCTTTTGGTTTGCATATATGCAACAAACCAAAAGGAGTTCAAACACGCCGTTCTATCCCTAACGTGGAATGAAATAAGTGCAAGAAAGTGGAATTTGTTGTTCTCAGACGATGAATATTTTCTTTGCATAGCACCAGCTATGGAAATAAAATATGAAGAAGTATGAGGGCGACAAAACCACTTTATGTGCTTACTTTCATTTCATGTTAGGGATACAATCCCTAACGCGAGTGAAATTGACGGAGAGAAAGTGAATTTTTGGTTTCTTAGACGATGAATAAAAATTTTGCATAGCACCCGCTATGGAAAATTTTATGAAGACGGATAAGGAATCAAAAAACGCTTTATACCGTCTATTTTACTCGTGTTAGGGATACAATCCCTAACGCAGTTGAGATAAGTGCAAAGAAAACAGAATTTAAATTACTTCTTATACTCTTGATACAAATTATAAACAATACCATCTGCCAATCCGACCTTAGGGACAATCATTTTTTCAGCCCCTGCCTCTTTCATAAAAAACAAATAAATCTTCCCTGCAGGAATAATCACATCGGCTCTATCGGGTTTTAATTTTAATTTCTTAACCCTGTCCTCATAACTGTATTGAGCGATTTTATTCACAATACTTTTTATTTCATCATACTCAATCGTCTCACCAAAACTATGCACACTCTCCTTATAAATCCTATTGATATTTCCTCCCGTTCCGATAGCTATAACCTCTCCTTTTATCCCTAAATCATCAATCCATTGTTTTGCTTTCTCCCAAACATCATCGCTAACTTTGTTTTGAAGCATTCTTACCGTTCCCAATTTAAACGATTTAGAATTTATCTTTTTGTTATTTCTAATTAAACTAACCTCTGTACTACCACCTCCCACATCAATATAAATGTAATATTGATCCGGCTGTAAATTTGCAGTATGAAAATTGGTAAAAATAATATCAGCCTCCTCACTTCCACTTATTATTTCCAAGTAAATATTTGCTTTCTGTGCAATTTGTTGAGCTATTTCTCTACCGTTTTTTGCTTCACGCATAGCAGAAGTAGCACAAGCCCTAAAATGACTCACATCATTAACCTCCATCAAATAGCGAAAAGCTTTTAATGTCTTGACTAATTTTTTTGCTTTATCCTGTGAAATATACCCTTTCCCGAAAACATCTTCTCCAAGACGCAAAGGAACACGCGTTAACGATATTTTTCTAAAATATATTTTTTCTTCTCCCGTATCTACAGCTTCTTCAATTAACAATCGAACTGCATTGGAACCGATATCTATTGCCGCTAAAATCATAAATACGAAGATACAAAAAAAGCCCGCAGGATAACCTGCGGGCTTTAGAATTTTACTGTTACCTAAGTAACTTAAAATAGATTACTTAACCATTACTGTATGGTTAAATACTTTATTGTTAGTAATTACCTTAACAATGTACATACCCGGTACAACATTGTTCAATTGAACTTCTTGTTGTGCATTTGCCGCAACAGTATAAGTTCCACTGTACACAACTTTACCTTGTACATCTATTACCTCAAGAGCAACTTGACTATCAGCATTTCCATTTACAACATAGAATGTACCGTTGTTAGGATTTGGATAGATGCTAAAGTCACTAGAACTTTCTTCCGTAATATTAGTACAATCAACCAACTCTACGGTTATTTGAGTAGAAGCCGGAGGACAAACACCATTGTTTACAGCATAAGTAAATTGATATTGACCAACAGGCAATCCTGCGGCAACAAATTTATTACCAACCAACAACCCTGTATTGGTGTCATCATTCCAAGTACCACCAGCATCAATAGTTCCGGTTAACCCATCAAACAAGAATACATCGCCTGCATTACAAGCTTGGAAGTTAGGAACTGCAGTTCCTGAATGTGTCATTATAGCCACATTTAAAGGAATTGTAGCAGTATCAGCATCACAAGAATTACTTACAATATAATACACTTCCAATCCTGAAATAGAAAGTGCACCTGTATTCAATAAAGAATCATCTACAATAGCAGAGGAGTTTAATGGATAAACCCATGTCCCCATATTCGTAGCTTGACCTGTTAAATCATTCCAAAGATTGATTGTATCTCCGGCACAAGCAGGAGCAATAGTTGAAGCTGGTTGACCAGCCATTCCGGTAACCCCCCAATCCAATATTGTTAATTTGATCACTCCTTCATCTGAACTAGAATACCCTCCAACATAGAATAAAATTGTATCTCCCGGAGTTTGACCGCAAATCTCAACTGAACCTCTACCATACACTCCACAAATTGAACTGTTAGAAGAATTATAAGCAATTTGTCCAAAAGTATTAAAATCAGTACAATTCAATGTATCATAAGCATAAGCCCCTACAACAGTATGAAAGTCAGAATTACAAGTAGCTATCAATAAATGACCGGAAGCAGGTACCACTGTTTTAAACCAAACTGTATTATATTGAAGACCATTAAGTGGTTGCTCTCCTGTTTGAGTAGTAGCATTCATATTAGAAAACATAGTATCCATAACATTTGGTTCTACTAGAATAGCATTACAAGTTGTATCGTTTAGCAATGGTGTTGATACTACAAACGGTCCAACCCAATCACTTGCATCACCGCTACCACAGTCCGCTTGTACGTAAAATTCATATATTGAACCTAACGCCAGTCCAACAATAGTGTCTGTTGTAGCTGTAACCCCTGAAACCATAGTTCCGGTTCCTTGAGTAAAACCGTAAGATCCATATTCAATATTCCACATCGTTTCACTCCCTCCGGCTGTCCATGAGAGAACAACTGAATCTACATTTTGGTATGCATTTGAAAGGTTATACGGCATCGGACAAGTTGGCTCATAAACAGCTATATCATCGATATACCAACCTTCTCTTTGTACATAACCGTCAGAATTTAATGTAAAACGCACTCGAACATTAGCTACATTATATCCTGACAAATCAAATGTTTCTTTTTTCCACATTGTATTATCAAGAACCGTAGTACTACTTGTACCCCATTCACTATAACTATCTTCATCAAATTTACCGGAATAAACACCTCTTCCTCTGTAAGTTGAATTTGGTAAAACACTATATGTAACACCTCCATCAGTTGATATTTCAACAAGAGCATCATCCCAATCTCCTTCTACTTTTGCAATATGCCAAAACTCTAACACAGGGTAGTTTGTAGAAGATAAATCCAAAACCCCTGTTTCAACCAATATATTAATATCACTTGATCCATACCCATTAAACATTGAACTATCTCCAGAATGAGCTAAAGCATTAGTTCTTACCCATGGAGTATTGCTATTATCATCTACAAATAATGTAGTAGTCCCTTCAAAATCTTCATTTAAAGGAAACGCATTAGCCAACGGCAATGTTGTAAATGTCGTATTCACCCATGTACTCACATCACCTGCACCACAAGAATCTTGCACATATACATCATAAGCAGTATTAGGAGAAAGTCCGGATACTGTAAAAGGATTAGCAGCATCGTAAACATATGTACCACTTCCTTGAGTAAACCCAGCCGGACCATATTCTAAATTCCAATGACTCGCACCACCTGTAGTCCAAGAAACATCAGCAGAGACATCCGCTATATTAGAAAGTGTTAAAGCGGTAGGTGCCGGACATGTAGGCCCATCAACTACTGAAATATCATCAACGTACGGATTTGACAATCCATAAACACTAGTACCTCTAAAAGCAATAGTAACGGTACTTTGTCCCGCTAAAGAATGTATAGGGACAACTATTTCTGTCCAAGGTGTTACAGAAGTGGGTGTTGTAAAAACGGAAGTATAAGTAGTTCCATCTGTTGAAGTTAATATTTCAACTACATCACTGCCCCCTCCATCATAATACCAAAAATGCAATTCAGGATTAAAAGCACTAGATAAATCAATAGTTGGTGTAATCATATCTGCAGTAACACCTGCTGAAAAATTATAATCATCAAAATAAGCGGCATACGTACCTCCATGGGCTGAACCAGGTCCATAAGATGTTCCGTCATCAACTTGCCAATCATCCGTTCCGTTGGTTAATGTCCAACCGGCGGGAAAAGTTCCTCCATTTTCAAAATCTTCGGTAAAATGTTGCCCAAAAGCCAAACTACCGGACATCAAAGCGAAGATTGAAAATAAAAATTTGTAATTTTTTTTCATAATTTTAAAAATTTAGTTAATAAATCAATACACAAATATAACTATATTAAAACGTTAAACCCAATCCTTTTTGTATTTTTGTTATAAAATTATCAACATATCTGTATTAGAAAATGAAAAAACCTTTAACCAATAAAACAGCAATAATCTGCGGAAGCACACAAGGAATAGGGAAAGCCACAGCTTTATTACTTTCTCAAAAAGGAGCGAACATCGTGTTAATAGCTCGAAATCAAGAACGGTTAGAATCCGTTAAAAACGAACTCGACACTTCAACAGGACAAACGCATCGATTCATCGCTGTTGATTTTTCAAACCCGGAAGAAGTTAAAACCGCAATAAATACATTTTTACAGAAACACCCAAGTGCAGACATTTTAGTCAACAACACAGGAGGACCAGCCGGAGGAAAAGCGATTGAAGCCAATCCGGAAGACTACATCAAAGCCTTTAATATGCACTTAATCAACAATCAGATTTTGGCTCAAGCGGTTGTTCCGTTGATGAAAAAAAACGGTTACGGTCGTATTATCAACGTTATCTCCACTTCGGTCAAACAACCCTTAAACGGTTTAGGCGTTTCCAACACTATCCGTGGTGC
Organism: Flavobacteriales bacterium; assembly: GCA_027047735.1. Classification (GTDB taxonomy): domain Bacteria; phylum Bacteroidota; class Bacteroidia; order Flavobacteriales_D; family Parvicellaceae; genus S010-51. The sequence continues at coordinate 7,271 of JALTUD010000110.1, forward strand.
AGTAGCGAATTGGGCAAAAACATTAGCCAATGAATTAGGAGAATTTTCTATCACTGTTAACAACGTGCTACCCGGTGCAACCAACACCGAACGATTAAAAAGCATCATCGCCAATAAAGCAAAACAAAGCGGAAAACCAACCTCTGAAATTGAAAAAGAGATGCAAAGCCAAGTTCCTCTAAAACGTTTTGCAGAACCCAATGAAATTGCACAAGGAATCGCCTTTTTAGCTTCTCCGGAAGCGAGTTACATCAACGGAATCAACCTCCCGATAGATGGCGGAAGAACCAAATCACTCTAAAAGAAACTCTTTTGTATAACGCAAAGACGAAGAATAAAAGCCTGTAGATTTATAAATCTTCAGGCTTTTTTTTGCGACCTCTATATCGTTTATTTCCTTATTATTGGCAACAACTATCTTGTTCAGCTCCTTATTAAACGTCAAAAGACCAACATAAACTCTATCCGACTCGATAACCGCTCCCAAAAACGGATACCGATCCCCCTTGTTTTTCTTCGTAAGAAAAACCAAATCCTCATCATAAATACCAAAAGAGATTAATTTTGTTCCCTTGTTTTGATAAATTAAATCCGTGTTTTTCATAAAACTATCCTCGCAAAAACCTCGTAAAATTTTATTTTCTCCATCAATGATTTTAGGCCGGGTATGTTGAGCCATAGCTTTTTCGTGGTTGGGGAAATGTAATATCTCATTCACCGACAACTTTTTACGAACCAGACTATCAACACTAATCTTAAAATAATCCGAAATAGCAATAATTAAATCCAATTTCGGTTCTGCTCGTTGCTCCTCGTACGAGCCGATGTTCGCTCTTTTCACACCAAACAATTCAGCAAACTGACTTTGGTTTAATTTTTTAACAGCCCGTATTTTTTTTATGTTAAATCCTATCTCTGTCATAACGCAAAGTTAGCAAACTTTAATTA
>JALTUD010000111.1 GCA_027047735.1 Flavobacteriales bacterium
ATTATGAAATGGAATTTATCCATCCATTTTTAGATGGAAACGGAAGAATGGGAAGGTTGTGGCAAACTTTGATGTTGATGGAACAATATCCGATTTTTGAATTTATTCCATTGGAAACGCTTATTAGTAAATCACAAAAGGAGTATTATAAAGCGTTGTCAGATTCAGATAAAACGGGAAAATCTACAATTTTCATTGAGTATATGCTTAAAATAATAGACAAATCACTTGAACATACTTTAAATTTTGGAAGCAAGAAATTAAACCAAAAAGAACGACTTGAGTATTTCATACAGCGAGAAATAAAGGAATTTACGAGAAAAGATTATTTGAAAGTATTTAGCGAAATATCTCCAGCAACAGCAAGTAGAGATTTAAGCAAAGGTGTTGAATTAGAATTGTTTACAAGAGTTGGCGACAAAAACAGAACGAAATATGTAATTACTATGCCCAACAAAGTATATAAAAATAGCGGGAGAAGTGCTTAAATTCAAAATATTTACCTTAAATTTAGGTCGTTAAAAAACCGAAAGGTAAGCGCATAAAAACCGCTACTTTTCATATACGTAACCTTTGTGCAGTATTAGAGAAAATCGTATCATAATCGAACATTTCCGTATCATATCGTATCAAACCTAATTATATGTTAGTATATTTGCGGTATGAATGATAAAGTTTACATATTCAGATTAAATTTAGATTGGAACTTACTAAAAAATGTCAGTAAGATTGATAGATTTGATGCTTCTTGGTCTAGTATTGAAAAACGAGAAGGACAAAGTTTAAGACAACTTAAAAATATCGCAACAGTCAGAAGTGTTGGAGCATCAACAAGAATAGAAGGCTCTAAAATGAGCAATGAAGAAGTTAAAGCATTATTAGACAATCTTGAAATTACAAAAATTGAAGAAAGAGATGCACAAGAAGTTGTTGGATATTTTGAAGTTTTAGAGCTCATATCCGAAAATTATAATGAAATTGAAATAACTGAGAGCAACATAAAAAATCTACATAATCTTTTATTGAAACATAGTGATAAAGACCAATGGCATAAAGGTGATTACAAACAACATTCAAATGCTGTTGAAGCTACATTACCGGACGGGACAAAACAAATTATCTTTCAGACGACAAATGTCGGATTTGAAACAGATGATGCTATGCGAAAATTGATTGAATGGTATAATTCCGATACGGAAATACACCCTTTGGTTAAATCAGCTATATTTTCTTATGAATTTGTTAGTATTCATCCTTTTCAAGACGGAAATGGAAGATTAAGCAGATTACTGGCAACATTGCTATTATTAAAGAATGGATATAAATGGATACAATATGTAAGTTTTGAACACGAGATTGAAAGTCGAAAAAGTGAATATTATTTAAAATTAAGACATTGTCAAGCTCAAAGACCCAATGAAAATATTACCGAATGGATTAATTTTTTCTTTTCAGCACTTTTGAATATTCAAGAGCAACTAATGCAGAAAATAGAAATTAAAGGTGTGAAAACAAAATTATCACCAAAAGAAAAGTCAATCCTTACATATATTGAAAACAATCCCGGAAGTAAATCAGGAGAAGTTGCTAAAAAATTACATATACCTAATCCAACAGTAAAACGAATATTAACGAAATTATTAAATGAAGATTTAATTGAAAAATATGGAATTGGAGCAGGGACAAATTATTCAATAAAATAATAACTCTGCACAACAAAAATATATAGTACATTAGGTAGTTAGTGCTATCCCGAAAGCTTGCGGGAAAATATAAAAGCAATAAATAAACATAGTACAAACCCGAAAAATTGGAGTGTTGAAATGCCAAACGCACCACACTTAACCGTTAAACTATTGAATTTCAGACACTCTAGCGTTAGGGATTGTATCCCTAATACGAGCAAAATAGACGATATAAAGCGTTTTTTGATTCCTTATCCGTCTTCATAAAAATTTTCCATAGCGGGTGCTATGCAAAATTTTTATTCATTGTCTAAGAAACCAAAAGTTCACTTTCTATCCGCCGATTTTACTCGCGTTAGGGATAGAAGCGGCATCCTTTTGGTTTGTTTGCTTTATGCAAACCAAAAGATATAGCGGATAGCCCGACCTTTCAAGAGTAAAAAATAGTGAGTGTAACGGCTATTTTTTATTCTTGAAAGGGAACGCCCTAACCACACTATTAATAAAACTTCTTTTGGCTATCTTTTTTTTGCTTTAAATAAAATTGCAGTTTAGGTTTCTTCTTCTTACCTTTGAGGCACATTATAAAAAAAACAAACGCAATGAGTGTATTAGTAAATAAAGATTCTAAAGTAATTGTACAAGGGTTTACGGGTAGTGAAGGAACATTTCATGCCGGTCAAATGATTGAATACGGAACGAATGTTGTCGGAGGTGTTACTCCGGGGAAAGGTGGTCAAACACATTTGGATAAACCTGTTTTTAATACAGTGGAGGATGCTGTTAAAACTACGGG
>JALTUD010000112.1 GCA_027047735.1 Flavobacteriales bacterium
ATTTTTGTTTTTCACTACCTTTTGAACAAGAATTTTAGTAGGTTTTGTTCGTTATAGAAGAAAATAATTATTTGGGCGTTCCCCTCATTGGTAAAACAAACATACCGCTAAAGCGGAACGTCTGTTTTACCAATAAGGGTCGGGCTCTCCACTATATCTTTTGCCCTCCAAAAGGAGGGAGGGCAAAAGGATGCCGTTTCTATCCCTAACGCGAGCGGAATAAGGACTAAGAAAGAAAATCTTAAATTGTTCCGGACAAAGAAAAAAACACAATAATCAATTATTCAAACTATTCTCAAACAACGAACGATATTGAATCGACCTTCCCAAAGTAATTTCATCCGTATATTCCAACTCATTTCCAATGCCAATTCCTCTGGCAATTACACTTATTTTCACATTAGCCGAATGCAATTTCCTATAAAGATAAAAATTAGTTGTATCCCCTTCCATAGTAGCACTCAAAGCCAGAATAACTTCCTTTACATCTTCTTGTTCCGCACGCTCAATTAATGGAGCTATATTAAGGTCGTCAGGCCCAATACCGTCCATTGGAGAAATAATCCCTCCCAAAACATGATACAAACCTTTATATTGTCGCGTAGATTCAATCGCTAAAATATCACGAATATCTTGCACAACGCAAATTAGAGAACTGTCTCTTTTCGGATTTCTACAAATATGGCAAGTATCCGCGTCTGAAATATTAAAACAAACCGAACAATAATTAATATTATTCCGAAGGGTGGTAAAAGCATCCGAAAATTGTTGAACCTCCTGTGGTTTTTGATTCAACAAATGCAAAACCAACCGCAAAGCAGTACGTTTTCCAATCCCCGGCAAAGACCCCATTTGGTCAACGGCATTTTGGAGTAATTTCGATTGAAAATCCATAACTAACCTACCCTATCCGCTTTAAGTAAACCGCTTTTTTTGAGCAAAGCCTTAGTTGAAGGCTCTTGCCCTCTAAATTGTTTGTACAATTCCATCGGATGTTTACTTCCTCCCTTGCTCAATACATTTTCCTTAAATGACGTTGCTACTTCTTTGTTAAAGATACCTTTTTCCTTAAAAACCTCAAAAGCATCAGCCTCTAACACTTCCGCCCATTTATAGCTGTAATATCCGGCCGCATAGCCACCGGCAAAAATATGTGAAAAAGCACACGAAGTATTCGTTTTAGGATTAAAAGGAAACAACGAAGTCTTTTCAGTAGCCTTACGTTCAAAATCCGAGACCGAAAGCTCCGACAATTCTTCTTGATTATGCCACGCCATATCCAACTGCCCCAAGCTCGTTTGACGCACCGTTTGGTAAGCACTCAAAAACTGAGCACTATCTTTGATTTTTTGCACGTACTCCATAGGAATAACTTCTCCGTTTTCATAATGCTTGGCAAAAAGTTCCAAAGCCTCTTTTTCATAACACCAATTCTCCATTAATTGAGAAGGTAATTCTACAAAGTCCCAAAACACGGAAGTTCCCGAAAGACTCTCATAATACCCGTCAGCCAACATCCCATGCAAAGCATGCCCAAACTCATGAAACAAAGTTGTAACCTCATTAAACGTAAGTAGAGAAGGCTTGGTTTCCGTAGGCTTGGTAAAATTACAAACAATAGAAATAAAAGGTCTTTGCTCCTTTCCATCATACTTATTTTGACCTCTGAAAGAAGTCATCCACGCCCCCCCTCTTTTTCCGGCACGCGGAAAAAAATCAGCATAAAACAACGCTACAAAATTTCCGCCGTCATCAACAACCTCATAAGTAACCACATCCTCATGATAAACAGGAATATCCTTGCGTTCAATAAAAGACAAATCATAAAGTTTACCGGCAACCTCAAAAGCACCCTGTAAAACATTTTCTAATTTAAAATAAGGCTTTAACAACTCATCGTTAATAGCAAACTTTTTATTTTTTAATTTTTCAGAGTAAAAAGCAAAATCCCAAGCCTCAATAGTTATATCATCACCCGAGTTTTTCGCCATTTCCTCCACTTCCTTCAGTTCTTCTTTAGACTTCCCGAGAGCAACCTCAAGAAGTTCATCCCAAAGAGCATACACCTTAGCAGGATGTTCAGCCATACGCTCCTCCAAAACAAATTCAGCATACGTTTTATACCCTAAAAGATTAGCCTTTTTAAGTCGCAATTCTACAATTTCACGAACAACAGACTCATTGTTATTCTCATTGTCATTAAAACCACGAGCACCAAAAGCCTCATTCAGTTCTTTTCTTAAGGCTCTGTTTTCGGCATATTTCATAAAAGGAATATACGAAGGATAATCCAACGTAAACAACCAACCGCTTTCTTTGCCTTTAGACTTAGCAAGAAGATAAGCCGCTTCACGAACCCCTTCCGGCAACCCTTTCAAATCCTCCTCATTCGTAATCCAAAGTTCGTAATCATGCGTATCTTTCAATACATTTTCAGAAAACGTAAGCGAAAGTTTAGCCAATCGCGT
>JALTUD010000113.1 GCA_027047735.1 Flavobacteriales bacterium
AGTGTAGTGCAACGAAACTGTTTTTTATGCCGTAATGGGAACGCCCAAATTATTAACAATAGAGATGCGATTAACGTAATTCTGTGTATAAAAGATATGAACAATGGTAAAATGAGTTTGAAAAGAATGTATTTTTGTAAAAGCTAAATGGAAAAATTATGAAAGTAACGTATTTTGGGCATGCTTGTGTGCAAGTTGAAGTGAATGGTAAAACGATTTTATTCGATCCGTTTATTACGCCGAATGAATTGGCGAAAGATGTTGATGTTGAGGAGCTCTCACCTGATTATATTCTTATATCACACGGGCACGAGGATCATTTGGCAGATGCCGAAGCTATTGCGAAACGTACGGGGGCTACTATTGTTTCTAATTTTGAAATCACAACTTGGTTTCAGCAAAAGGGAATAGAAAACGTGCATCCGATGAATCATGGAGGTGCTTGGTCTTTCGATTTTGGAAAGGTTAAGTTGGTAAAGGCGGTTCATAGCAGTACTCTTCCTGACGGAACAAATGGAGGTAATCCCGGTGGTTTTGTGATTGAAAGCGAGGAGGGTAATTTTTACTTTGCGGGGGATACGGCTTTGACGATGGATATGAAGTTGATTCCGATGTTTACAAAGTTGGATTTTGCCTTGTTGCCGATAGGGGATAATTTTACAATGGGCGTGGAAGAGGCTATTGTTGCCTCGGACTTTATTGAGTGTAATACAATTGTGGGGATGCATTTCGATACGTTTGGGTATATTGTGATAGACCACGATAAAGCAAAGGAAGCCTTTAGCAATAAAAACAAAGAATTGGTGTTAATAGAAATTGGCAAGACAAAAAATATTTAATAGATAGATGGGAAAAGTAATTGCGATAGCAAACCAAAAAGGAGGAGTCGGAAAAACGACAACTTCTATAAATTTAGCTGCCAGTTTGGGAGTTTTAGATAAAAAAACATTGATTATTGATGCCGATCCGCAGGCAAATTCGACTTCGGGGGTTGGTTTTGATCCGGAAACCATCGAGAATAGTATTTATCATAGTTTGGTGGAGGGAACTGAACCTCAAATTTTGGAAACGGATAGTCCTAATCTTTATATCTTGCCGGCTCATATCGATTTGGTAGGAGCGGAGATAGAGATGATTGATATGGAGGATAGAGAGTTTGTGATGAAGAAAGTGGTGGATAAAATCAAAGACGAGTTTGATTATATCATCATCGATTGCTCTCCGTCTTTGGGATTGATAACTTTGAACGCTCTAACGGCTGCAGATTCGGTAATTATTCCTATTCAGTGCGAGTATTTTGCTTTGGAAGGTTTGGGGAAATTGTTGAATACGATTAAAATTGTACAGTCGAGATTAAATACTGCTTTGGAGATAGAAGGCTTGTTGTTGACGATGTACGATTCCCGATTGAACTTATCCAACCAAGTGGTGGAAGATGTAAATCTTCATTTTGAAAATCTTGTATTTAAAACCATTATTCACCGAAATGTAAAATTAAGCGAAGCACCTAGTTTTGGTTCTACGGTAATTATGCACGATGCAAGTAGTAAAGGAGCAATAAATTATCTTAATTTAGCTCAAGAATTGATAGAGAAAAACGAAGTTTCACCGGTAGAAGAATAAAAAATGGCAGCTAAAAAGTCGGCACTTGGAAAGGGGTTGGGAGCTTTGTTGGACAATAACAGAAACGTTTCTGCACGTCCTGAAGCGAAAACTTCTGTTTCAACATCAACAAAACCCAACGTTGGAGGAATCGCTAAAATTCCTATTTCTCAAATAGAAGCCAATGCGTTTCAACCGAGAACACATTTCGATAAAGAAGCGTTGGAAGAGTTAAGTGCTTCGATAAAAGAACATGGAATCATACAACCGATTACCGTTCGTAAAGTTGGAGCAAATAAATATCAAATCATTTCCGGAGAGCGTCGTTACAGAGCGTCTCAAATGGCAGGGCTGGAAGAAGTTCCGGTTTATATTCGTGTAGCTGATGACCAAACCATGTTGGAAATGGCAATCATCGAAAACATTCAACGAGAAGATTTGAATGCTTTGGAAGTAGCTATAAGTTACCAACGATTGATTGATGAGTGTGAGATAACTCAAGAAAAAGTAGGCGAAAGAGTAGGGAAGAGCAGGGCTTCGGTTACGAATTATTTGCGTTTGTTGAATTTGCCGTCTGAAGTGCAAGCAGGAATCCGTGATAAGAAAATATCGATGGGGCATGCACGGGCTTTGTTAAGTTTCGGAACACCTGATGAACAAGTCAATGTATATCGTCAAATTATAGATAAAAAACTGTCGGTTAGAGCGGTAGAGGAACTAGCGAAAAATAGAAAAACAGGCGAAACACCTAAAAAGAGTAAACCTAAGTTATCCTTAAGAGAAAAAAGACTGCAAGAAGATTTGAGTTTTCATTTTGATACAAAAATCAAGATAACGAAAAAGGAAAACGGGAAG
>JALTUD010000114.1:0-1983 GCA_027047735.1 Flavobacteriales bacterium
CCAAAAAGAAAGCCTTACTTTTCAACCGAATGTAGGCGTTGGACTACAATTCAAAGGCGTAGCCATAGATTATGCCTTGACTGATATTGGAGATGCGTCAGTAGCCTTGTACAGCAATGTATTTTCATTACGATTTAACCTTAACGGAGCAAAAAAATGATTCATTTTATCATCGTCGGTATATTAGTCGTCGGCATTTCGCTGACATTGCAAAAATTCTTACATTTAAGTACCGATGCCTTTACTATGCTCAATATTATCTTAGGGATTATCGGAATCTATTTTGTTCAAAAAATTCAAGAGAAGGAAAAGAAAAAGTAGGTGTTTTGGGCGTTCCCATTACGGCATAAAAAAGCAGTTTCGTTGCACTACACTACTTTTTAACGCCGTAATGGTCGGGCTATCCGTTATATCTTTTGTGTTGCATAAGTGCAACAACACAAAAGGATGCCACTTCTATCCCTAACGCGGGGCATGTGAGTGCAAAGAAAACGGAGTTTAGTTTTCTTAGACGATGAAAAATTCTTTTGCATAGCCCCAGCTATGGAAAATAATTTTGAAGAAGTATAAGGAAAATAAAACCGTTTTATTGTGCTCAGATGTCCCGTGTTAGGGATACCAATCCCTAACGCGAGTGAAATTGGTGAATAGAAAGTGAATTTTAGGTTTCTTAGACGATGAATAAAAATTTTGCATAGCCCAAGCTATGGAAAATTTTTATGAAGAAGTATAAGGGAGCAAAAAACGCTTTATATCGTCTATTTTGCTCGTGTTAGGGATACAATCCCTAACGCGGAATGAAATAAGTGCAAGAAAGTGGCATTTGTAGTTCTCAAATGATGAATATTTTCTCTGCAAGTCCTAGCGGAAATACTATGATTTACCGTGTTTGAGTATGGCACAAATACCACCACTGATAAAGTAGCCATCAAAGTGAGCGTTCGTCCCCCCGTATAAATCCAACTGAATATTAGGATTCATTAACCAACCGAAACCGGCATCAAATTGTGTGGCACCGGGCAACATATCTCCGAAAGTTTCTACAAAAAAGGTTGTTTTTTTATACGTGTAATTCACGGCAAAAGCATAATAGGCAACCCAAGTTTGATTGTTGTAATTTTCTGCCAGGTTAAATGAATATCCCCACACATCATTAAGAGAATTTGAACCCGATAAAATCATTCCGGTTGACAGAGAATTACTCATATCTATATAAGGCTGAACAGCCAATTCAGGTATTTTTTTGTTTCCTTTGGTTACGTTAATCAATAAACTGGCTTGAGGTGAGTTTAATGTCAATTCTTCAGGGGTGAATAACTTTGTGAATTGGTCGTACACTCTGATTTCTATATTTTTTGTCAATCCATAGCGTAACAAGGTTGTTGGTACTTCCAAAGTAGAATTTCCAAAATCATCAAATTGAATACCCGTTTGCAGTTGGAGTGTGCCTTGTTTCAAAGCTGAACTGGAAATACATTGACCGGGACGACTTGCTGAAATGGTATCTTGACCTATTGCTACGATTGTAGTATATAAAAAGTATAAAAATAAAATGTGTTTCATAGTTTTTATGTTGTTCATTCTCTGTATAGTGGTCTAAGGTAAGAAAATTTAATAAAGAAAATAATTTTTACCATTCAGGAGTATTTGTCGGTTCGTTCTTACAAGAAATAACCGTTGACATTCCTTTAATCGGCGGTGTAAAGTCTCCTTTGTTTATTTTTATTGATTTATCCTTGTAAACCGATTTCATAAAATATCCCCAAATCGGTAAAGCTGTATTTGCTCCTTGTCCCAAACGTGTTGTTGAAAAATGAACGGTAGGATCTTCACAACCCACCCAAACACCGGTAACCAAATCCGGTGTATGACCTACAAACCAACCATCGGAGTTGTTTTGGGTTGTACCTGTTTTACCCGCCATAGTTCCAAAAAAAGAATAAGGTTTATTACTGTCTCTGAGTCGGCGGGCTGTTCCGCCAA
>JALTUD010000114.1:1993-8132 GCA_027047735.1 Flavobacteriales bacterium
AGGACGTCTCACGCCTGTAACACCTTTCATCATTTTTAATACATCAAAAGCAGTAAATTTATCCAAAACAGGAGTAATATTCATTTGAGATTCATAGATAACTTTCCCGTTTTTATCTTCTATTCTAGCTATAACTACGGGTTTAATAAATGTACCTTCGTTTGAATAAATACTATGAGCAGATGTCAAATCAATTACCGATAAATCACAAACCCCTAAAGCTAAAGAAGGAGTAGAGGCAAAAGAATTGTTTTTAAGTTGCATAGTTTCAAAATATTGAATAACCCGGGGAATGGTATGTGGGTTTTCAGTAAGTTTAGCCGTTATGTTATTCATGGAGTTAGCCAAAGCAAAGTATAGTGGAGTAGGAAAACCGTCATAATCACGTTCGCCACCCGGACACCATTGTTTGGTGGTATTTCCATTTGGAATTTCTATGCAGTACCGAACATTCGGAAACTCTGTGCAGGGGGTTAAATTTCCCGTTCCACCTCCGGCATTTCCGGCTTCAATGGAAGCGGCGTACACAAATGGCTTCATGGTAGAACCGACTTGTCGTCTGGATTGATAAACGTTATCGTATTTGAAAAACTCATAATCATTTCCTCCGACCCATGTCTTTACAAATCCCGTTGTTGGTTCGATTGAGATGAGCCCAACTCTCAATATTTGTTTGTAATATTTGATAGAGTCCAACGGCGACATTTTTACTTTCTTTTTATGTTGTTTGCTGTTCCAATCAAAGACCGTCATATCTACCGGGGTAGCAAATATTTTTTTAATAGCTTTATAATCTTTACCTTGTTGCACCAGCTTTTTGTAACGAAGACTTTGTTTAACCGCTTGTTCCATGATGCGGTTGATGGTCTTTTTTGAAACGTTGTTGGCAAAAGGATAGTTTTTATTTTTCTTTACATCTTTGGTAAATGTTTTTTGTAGCGATTTCAAATAGGTCGCAACGGCTTTTTCGGCATGAATTTGCATTTTTTTGTCTATCGTTGTATAAATTCTTAACCCGTCACGCTCTACATCCAACGGTTTTCCATATTCATTTAACAGTCCTTTTTCTTTGATTATTTTTTTTACTTCTTTTTTTACATAAGCTCGTAAATAAGGAGCAACACCACTGTTATAAGTTTCACGATGAAAGTTCAATGAGAGGGGGAGTTTACTTAGTGAATCGTATTCTTGAGCGGTAATATAATTCTCATTTCTCATTAAACTCAAAACGGTGTTTCTTCTTTTTAAAGCATTTTCAGGGTGGCTTTTTGGATTGTAGAAATTAGGATTTTTAGCCATACCCACCAGAACGGCACTTTCTTCAGTTGTAAGGTCTTTAGGTTCTTTGCCAAAGTAAATACGAGCAGCAGAATGAATCCCCACAGCATTATGGGTAAAATCAAATTGGTTGAAATACATAGCGATTATTTCCTCTTTAGTATATCTGGTTTCTAATCGTGTAGCGATAATCCATTCGGCAAATTTTTGGCGGATGCGTTTAAAAGAGGATTTAGCCGGATTGTGAAACATCATTTTAGCTAATTGTTGAGTGATGGTACTTGCTCCACCTTTGTTTTGACCGGTTACAGCTCCTAAAACTGCACGCATAACACCTCTGCCATCTACTCCGGAGTGGCTTTCAAAACGCTTATCTTCTGTTGCTTTTAAAGCATTAATAAGATTTTCGGGAAGTTCTTGGTAGCTTATTTTGGTTCGGTTGGTATGAGGGGCAAACAAAGTACCGATGATTTCTCCATGAGCGTCATATACATTTGTCGATTCGTCGCTTCTCGGGTTTTCCAAGGCTTCAATTGAGGGTAAGTCAGACTCAAATGTGGTGAGCAACATCAGAGCAATGATAAACAAAGGAGAAAGTACTGCAACCCACGAATACAGAAGAATTTTTATCTTAGTCTTGGTTTGTAGTTCTTCATTTTCGGGTATTGCTTTTTTCTTCTTCTTTTTAGGAGATGAGTTGTTTTGCTTTGGTTTTAAATTTTTTAATATTTCTCTACTCATGAGTCAGGTTCGGACAGTTGGCCGGTTATACCATTTAAATTTCTAATAATTCTTTTGCATTATTGATAGCCGCATTTGAAGGCGGAGTACCACTTAACATGGTTGCTACTTCCCTTATGCGTTGTTCGTCCGATAACGTTTCTATGTGAGTGTTAGTTTCGTTATTCGTATCTTTTTTATAGACTTTATAATGTGTTGTACCTTTTCCTGCAATTTGCGGTAAATGAGTAATACTGATAAGCTGAATCGTATTTCCCATTTTTTTCATTATTTCTCCCATTTTATTGGCAACTTCTCCACTAACTCCCGTATCAATTTCGTCAAAAATTAAGGTAGCTAAGTTTTCTTTTTCCGCCAAGATAGCTTTTATCGTAAGCATAATTCGGGAAAGTTCTCCGCCTGATGCTATTTTGTTTAACGGACTAAAGTCAGTTCCTTTATTGGTCTTTATCAAAAAAGCGACAGCTTCCAATCCATTGCGGTTGAAAGAGGGGAGAGGAGAGAACGCTACTTTTAGTTGGGCATTAGGCATCGCCAAATCTTTTAGGAATGTCGGAATTTTTTTCTCTAATATTTTTGCTGATTTTTTTCTTTCCTCTGAAAGTTTCTTTCCTTTTGTTTTTACCGTATTTATTTGTTCTGCAATTTCTTTTTCCAATTTAGAAATAGAATCTTCTAGTGAGTTAAAAGTATTTTCTTGTTGAATGAGTTGTTCTTTGGTTGCTTTTAATTCTTCAATGGAAAGCACATTATATTTTTTTTCCAGATGGTTTATTTCGCCTAGTAATTCATCGAGTTCTTGCAGGCGTTTTTCATCCATTTCTAACGAAGAAATTTTATTATTTAACTCAAAGTTAATGTCTTGAATTTCTACAATACTGCTTTGCACTCGTTCAGCAAAAGGCTGATAAGACGAATCGATCTTTTCTAATTTGCTTATTATATATTCGAGTTGTTGCAATCCGTTTATTATTCCGGAAACTTCGTTGTTTATGATGTTTTCCGTTTCGTTGGTTAGTCGAATAACATCTTCGGCATTGGCGAGTAAATTATATTCCTCTTCAACCTCTTGTTTGTTGGTATCCAAATCTATTTTGGAGAGTTCTTCTATTTGGAAGCGAATAAAATCTTGTTCTTGAACGGCTTTACTTTGTAGTTCGTTCAAGTGTTCTAATTCTTTAACGAGATGAATATATCGGTCATATTCTTTTTGGTAGGATAGTAGTGTGTTTTGCGTATCTCCAACCGTATCCAAAACATGGTACTGAAAATTACTTTGGTTAATGAGTCGGGTTTGATGTTGACTGTGAATATCAATTAAGTGTTTGCCCAGTTCTTTCAGTACGGTCAATTTTACGGGAGTATCGTTGACAAAGGCTCTTGATTTCCCCGACGGAGTTATTTCTCTTCGAATAATGGTTTCTGTTTCAAAATCAAGGTCGTTATTGTCAAAAAAAGTTGCTAAACTTTCAGAGGAAATATGAAAAGTTCCCTCTATGATACATTTTTTTGATTTGTCTTTCAGTGATTGCAAATCGGCACGTTCACCTATGATTAGCCCTAAGGCTCCCAACATAATCGATTTCCCTGAACCGGTTTCTCCGGTGATAACACTAAACCCTTTTTTGAAGTCGATGCTTAGTTGGTCGATGAGTGCAAAATTTTGTATGGAAAGATGTTTTAACATAGTCGCAAAAATACAAGAAAGGATTAGAATTTAGAACCTTAGCTATGGAAATATTTTGCGAAGTATTATAAGGATATAAAATCGCTTTGTTTTCTACTTAATGTTCTAATGGTATGAACTACCGATGAAAGAAACGAGAGGGAGAAACGAATGAAAGTGTAGTGAATACAACTTTTCCTGGGGGGGATTATATCTGTTTCAGTGTGTTCGCTTGTAAGGGACAGGTTTTTCTATTTTGGGCGTGGAGAGAGCAATGCTATGGCTTTTATTAATTCTGATTTGGTCATAGTTTGGATTTTTAATTATTATAGAATGACGTGTAGGTTGCTGGGCTAACAAACTTTTAAAAGTTAACTCTGAGAGTAAGTAATTTGGTCATTTCGTCAAGTTGTTCATCACTCAAATATTTCTCTAATTTTCTATGGGCAAATCTATAATTAAAAACCCTAACAAGCCTTCTGTATTCCAGTTGCGATACTTTGCTTCCATATTTGATAACATACTCAACCTCTCCTTTGTTTTTTTTCTTATTAGAATATCCCTTAAACAACCCATTACCTAGAGAGTCTATGATAACAGGTTCGATAAAAGAGTCTATTGAAGTGTCATAATTAAATGATTTAACTGCCTTTTGTTTCCAGTCATAGTTCTGAACAGAACTATCAATCTTAAAGCTTCTACAAGAAGCAAACCTTGTCAAAATTAATATAACTAGAATATTAATGCTCAAAGTAACGATTCTATGTCCTTTAGTTATCATATTGACATCCAAATTAATTTTAGTTAGTTTCCAATTTATTTATAGACCTTTTTTCTCTTCAATAGTTTTCGGGAGTTTAATGTCAAGACTGCCCTTTTTGTTTTTTTAATAATTCTTTAGCGAATCTGTCTTCTTTACGTCTTGATTTTCCTTCACCTTGAAAAGGATGTATAGCTTCTGAGGCTTCGTGATAGGTGGTAATGGCTACTTTTTCCTCAAATGAATTTTCATCATGAGGATCACTGTAAGGAGAGGGGTTAACATCACCATTTACTATAGCCTTTATCGAACCTACATGTATTTCTGCAATCTTCGCACTTTTGCCATTGACATCACCACGATAATTCACTCCTTGTTGTGCAATTTTATAGTTATCATCAATTGATTGTGTTTCTGTCAATTTTCCATTTTTAACTGCCTTCTTTGTAATACGTTTGTATCCAGGGAACTTTTTAACTTCTGGAATTGAATATGTAATTTTGTCATTATCTATTTTAATGTGAACTTTACGGAAGTTTCGATTCATCTGCCTTATTAATTTTCTGCCAGATTTAGTTTGTGCCATTATCTCGAATTGAGCTGTAACCTTATCTCCAAGAACTTCTGTTTTTGAGTAAGTTAAGTCGCCATTTTTTTTGACTTTAACCTTCACTCTATTTCCGTTTGCATCTATTATTCTATTTCCATCAGGATCAATAAAACGTAAAGGACTATTATCTACGAAATCATACGGAGACAATGCAGGGTATTGCCTAGCTAGACCATCAATACTCAACCACCTACCAAGTCTCGGGTCGTACATTCTAGCCCCAAAATCCAAGTGATTCCCACTCCCCTTTACTTCATCATCTTTTTCCATCCCATTAAAGCCGTATCTATAACTCTCCACACTTCCATTCCTTCCCCTCATAGCCATACCAAATGGATAATAATCAGGGCAACTAGCGATATTTATTGTTAAAAAACGCATTCTTTTTTAATTTCAAGGAAACGTCCTAATCATCATTATTATTTATCTTTTTCCAAAGGACATCTTTTAATTCAGAAATTCCCTTTCCGCTTACCGCAGAAATAAACAAAGTTTCTACATCATTCGGCAGTTCAGGTTTTAGTTCTTCGATTAATTCATCGTCTAACATATCACTTTTGGTAATAGCTAAAACTCTTTCCTTATCCAACAATTCAGGGTTAAACTCCCTTAACTCGTTGAGTAGAATTTCGTACTCCTTTTTTATGTCGTCGCTGTCAATAGGAACCATAAAAAGCAAAACCGCATTCCTTTCTATATGCCTTAAAAAACGATGACCGATGCCTTTTCCTTTGTGAGCATCCTCAATGATACCGGGAATATCAGCCATCACAAAAGATTTGTAATTTCGATAATCTACGATACCCAAATTGGGGACAAGTGTAGTAAACGGATAGTTGGCAATCTCCGGTTTTGCCGCACTTACCACCGAAAGCAAAGTCGATTTTCCGGCATTAGGAAAGCCGACTAAACCGACGTCGGCAAGCACTTTTAATTCTAAAATCACCCATTCTTCCAGACCTTCTTCTCCCGGTTGTGCGTATTGCGGATTTTGATTGGTCGCCGATTTAAAATGAGAATTTCCAAGTCCACCTTTTCCGCCTTTTACCAAAACCACTTCTTGACCATCTTCCGTAATTTCACA
>JALTUD010000115.1 GCA_027047735.1 Flavobacteriales bacterium
GGTCATTAATGTTATAATTCCATTTAATATCGAAACTGATTGATGCACCCGGTTTCAACGGTTCAGCTAAATCAATACGCATCATTGTCTTATTAATGGTGTAGTTTAAGTCTTTTCCGTTTGTTTTTACTTCTTCGATATTAAATCCCCCCGGAAAATCGTGTTTCATTTTCTTGAAGCTGAAACTGTTAATATCTCCCGTTTGTATTTTATAAGTGTCAGAATTGGGAGCTCTCATATTTTGGTCTAATTGCAACCAAAGATATTCCAACGGATCAGGTGAAATATTGTGGTAAGTGATTGTTTCCTGCCCTTTTATACTTTGATTGTTGTCGTTTAGTTCGACCTTTATTTTATAATCGGCTCTGTTTTGGTAATACTCATGACCCGGTGCTCCCGATGCTGTTCGGTAAACATTGGGCGTAGCCAATTCCTGTTTTAGTTGTCGAAATTTATTATGGTTTGTGTTTTCCTGTGCTTGGAAAGTAGCAACAAACAAACTAATAAGGGTAAGTAAAGAAGTTTTGTAAAAATTATTTTGCATCATTTAAGTTAAATATATACGAGTTATGATTATATAAGAATGTGTGGCTCAATGTTTTGCCTTTGTTTTTTAGGTTGACTATATTTTGTTGTTGCAAATAGTCGGGCAACAATATAGTATTTTTTATTTTAACAGAAACTACGTTGTCCGGAATTTCGATGGTCCAAAAAGTCCAAAATTCACCACCGTCGGTTAATTCTTCCCCCAACAAGCGAAGCGACTTTTCTTGTCCGTTTATCCAAATAGAAAAGTGATTGTTGATGTACTTTTTAAGTAGAACTTTACTGTTCTCGTCTAATTTTTCAAGATTAAAATCAGGCGTTTGCTTCCTTAAGACACTTTCCAAATCGTCAGCATCCAATTTAAGCTCCATTTCTATCTGTTTGCGTTCATAGTTTACACGTAAATTAGCAATACCAACATAATATTCATGCACAAAAGAACACAGAAAAAGCAAACCGATAATAAAAGTAATTCTTTGTATTTTCATGGTTAAAGATTCTATTTCTTTGCAAAAATATATTATTTAAGATTGACGAAGTCAATTAATTTGTAATTTTATTGTAAGAACTATACTCATACCATTTAAATATTGAAACGAGCTTAATAAAACTCTCTTTCTTTCGGCTATTTTCAAAATTAAAATGGTATTAAACAATTAGTTTAGTAATCGTACAGTAGTGTTTGATAATAATAATTGATATTTATCAGTTTTAGATTGTATTTTTTTTGTAAATTTAGCAACAAAATAAATAAACGTTGCGAAAAAGTTCTACATATATTTTTGATAAACGCATTGCTCTGAAAAGAAATCCGGAGTGAATATATTTTCGTTGTTGAACTCATTCGAGTGGTAACAATTTCAGGTTGATTATAAGATAAATCAATTCCGTTATAAGGGAGACAAATTAGTTTTTCCGATACATCCTAAAATTATATTATAAATTTCTAAATTACACACACACTATGTTTAGATATCATAAATTGGGGAATATCCCACCAAAGCGTCATACCGTTTTTGAAAAAGAAGATGGAGGACTATATCAAGAAGAATTATTTGGAACTGCCGGTTTTGCAGGGGTTTCATCTTTGATTTATCATTTGTATCCGCCTACGGTGGTTACAGAAGTTAAACGACTTAAAGAAACTACGCCAAAGATAGCCGTAGAAAAAAATATGAAAGCTCTTAGCTTTCAAGGTTTTTCTATTCCTCAAGAAGAAGATTATTTGGAGAGTAGAAAAACACTGTTTGTAAACAATGATTTAAAAATAGGGTTAGCTGCTCCAAAATCTTTTTCTAAAGATTATTTTTATCGCAATAGTGATTCCGATGAAATGCTATTCATTCACGTTGGTTCAGGTAAACTAAAAACCATGTACGGGGAACTTGATTTTTCCTATGGAGATTATTTGATAATCCCGCGAGGAACAACTTACCAAATAGATTTTGATACAGAAGACAATCGCATGTTGTTTATAGAATCTTCATCGCCTATTACCACACCGGCAAGGTACAGAAATAACTACGGACAATTTTTAGAAAGCTCGCCCTTCTGTGAACGGGATTTCAGGTTGCCGAAAAACTTAACAACGCACGACGAAAAAGGGTCGTTTAAAATATTATCAAAAAAGCAAGATGTTCTTTGGGAATATACGCATGCCAACCATCCGTTTGATGTCGTGGGATGGGATGGTTATAATTATCCTTATGCTTTTTCAATCTTTGATTTTGAACCGATAACGGGAAGAATACACCTTCCGCCACCCATTCATCAACAATGGGAAGCACAAGGTTTTGTAGTATGTTCATTTGTGCCGAGAATGTACGATTATCATCCGAAAGCAATACCGGCTCCTTATCATCACAGCAATATAGATTCAGAAGAAATATTATATTATGTAGATGGGGACTTTATGAGTAGAAATAATATACAAAAAGGACAAATTACATTGCATCCGGGAGGTATTCCTCATGGTCCACACCCTGGAGCAATTGAGCGTTCGGTAGGTAAAAAGTTTACGGAAGAATTGGCGGTTATGATAGATCCTTTTTCTCCTGTAATGATTACGGAAGAGGCAATGAATTTACAAGTTGAGGATTATTACAAAAGTTGGATAACAGATTAAAAACTACTTCAAAAAATATAAAAAAATGGCAGATTTAAAAAATGTAGATAATTTTGAATACGGATTAGAGAAAATTTTTCCTGAAGCAGATGATTTTTTACCGATAATGGGAACGGATTATGTGGAGTTTTATGTAGGAAACGCTAAACAAGCGGCTCACTTTTATAAAACCGCTTTAGGTTTTCAATCGTTAGCTTATGCAGGTTTAGAAACAGGTGTAACCGATAGAACTTCTTATGTGTTGGTGCAAGGGAAAATTAGAATAGTGCTTACCACTCCCATGCCAAGTGGTAATAATGAAGAAATGATAGAACATATCGTTAAGCATGGTGATGGTGTAAAAGTGGTTGCTCTTTGGGTAGAAGATGCGACTAAAGCATGGGAAGAAACTACAAAAAGAGGTGCTAAATCTTATTTCGAACCGCGTGTTGAAAAAGACGAAGACGGAGAAGTTGTTCGTGCGGGTATTCATACTTACGGAGATACGGTTCATATATTTGTTGAACGAAAAAATTACAACGGAGTATTTCTTCCGGGGTATGAAAAATGGGAGTCGCATTACAACCCTTCACCTGTGGGATTAAAGTACATTGACCATATGGTGGGAAATGTAGATTGGGGACAAATGAATGTTTGGGGACAATTTTACAGAGAAGTGATGGGGTTTGCACAATTAATTTCATTTGATGATAAAGATATTTCTACGGAATATACGGCGTTGATGAGTAAGGTGATGACCAATGGGAATGGGCGTATAAAGTTCCCGATTAATGAGCCTGCTGAAGGAAAAAAGAAATCTCAAATAGAAGAATACTTGGATTTTTACGGGGGTGCAGGTGTGCAACATATCGCTGTGGCAACGGATGATATTGTTTTTACGGTAAGTGAAATGAAAAAACGAGGGATTGAATTTTTGTATGTTCCGGGAACTTACTATGACACAGTAGGAGATAGAGTAGGAGAGATAGCGGAAGATATGGAGTTATTGAAGAAACACGGAATAATGGTAGATAGAGATGACGAAGGGTATTTGTTACAAATATTCACTAAACCTTTGACTGACCGTCCGACTTTGTTTTTTGAAATTATTCAAAGAAAAGGGGCTCAGTCTTTCGGGAAAGGGAATTTTAAGGCTTTGTTTGAGTCTATTGAAGCCGAACAAGCGAGAAGAGGGACGTTGTAATGATACTAAAATAACAAAAGATGAACAGAAAAGAGTTGTTAGAGAAAATAGACGAAAAGTACAACGGTATAGGTATTAATCCTGACGTAATGTTGGAGGGCTTATTGCATGGTAATCCTATTAAATATTGGGATTATGTACAAACCGACGCTTTGTTGGGACTGCAAATACAGCGTACCGATCAGCCTGATGAAATGGTGTTTATTATGTATCACCAAATCAATGAATTGTTGTTTAAAATGATTCTTTGGGAGATTGACCAAGTAGCCGATGAGGAAAACATTACGGTAGAAAAGTTCGTAAAACATTTGACGCGAATCAGCCGTTATTTTGATATGCTTTCCAAATCGTTTGATATAATGGGAGATGGTATGGACATTGACCAATATATGAAGTTTAGAAACACACTTACGCCGGCAAGTGGTTTTCAGAGTGCTCAGTACAGAATGATAGAAGTTTCTTCTACGGAGTTAATCAATTTGATTGATTATCGTTTTAGAAGCATTATTGATAGGAATACACCGTTTGAGTACGCTTTTGAGTATTTGTATTGGCAGGCTGCGGGTAAAGTACCAAATTCGGATAAGAAATCACCCATGTTGCACTTTTTTGAAGAAAAGTACAAGGTAAAATTATTACGTGCAATGCGTAAGTATAATCAAACAAATCTTTGGGCAAAGTTTAAGCTATTGCCAACTGAGGTGAAAAACGATTTGGACTTAATTAATGCCATGCGTCATTATGATTGGACGGTAAATATTAGTTGGGTGATGGCTCATTATGATGCGGCCGGCAAATATTTGGGTAGTGGAGATGAAGAAGCTGAAGCTACGGGAGGAAGTGATTGGAGAAAGTATATGCATCCAAAGTATCAAAGGCGAATTTTCTTTCCTGACTTATGGACGGAAGAAGAGCTGAAGAATTGGGGAATAACCAATTTAAAAGAATATGAAATATTAAAAGAATTGCCTAAACGCGTACATTAAAGATAGAGTTTTATGGAAGATCAAAAGAAAATGGAAGAGTTCCAGGCGAAGATAGATGCCAGAATAAAAATAGAACCTAAAGATTGGATGCCGGAGAAATACAGACAGAATTTAATTCGCCAGATTTCTCAACACGCCCATTCGGAAGTGATTGGTATGCAACCTGAAGGCAATTGGTTGACAAGAGCTCCCAGTTTGCGAGCGAAAAAAATATTGATGGCGAAGATTCAAGATGAAGGTGGACATGGTTTGTATTTGTATTGTGCGGCTGAAACGCTGGGTGTTTCTCGTGATCAATTTATACAATGGCTACACGAAGGAAAGGCAAAATATGCCAGTGTATTTAATTATCCTTCGCTTACGTGGGCGGATATGGGAGCTATCGGTTGGTTGGTTGACGGTGCGGCGATTGTCAATCAGGTTTCTTTGCAACGCACGTCTTACGGCCCTTATTCCAGAGCGATGATAAGAATTTGTAAAGAAGAGAGTTTTCATCAGCGTCAGGGGTATGAGATTATGGCTCATTTGGCGAATGGAACGCCGGAGCAACGAGCAATGGCTCAAGATGCCTTGAATAGATGGTGGTGGTCTTCTCTGATGATGTTTGGACCACATGACTCGGATTCTGCACATTCAAAAGATTCTATGAAATGGGGGATTAAATTGGAAACAAATGATGATTTACGTCAACAGTTTATCGATAAAACGATTCCTCAAGCTGAATTAATCGGGCTTAAAGTACCTGATGATAATGTTGAACTTTTGCCTAATGGCTCTTATAAGACGTCAGATATTGATTGGGAAGAGTTTTGGAATGTTATCAAAGGTTACGGGCCTTGTAATACCAAACGTTTGAAACATCATAAAAAAGCTCATGATGAGGGTGCGTGGGTGAGAGAGGCAGCGGCTGCTTATGCTGAGAAAAAAGCGGTTGAAGCTGTCGGGTAATTGTAAATATTTGATTGCGTTAGGGACTTATCCCTAACCTGAAATGAAAGTAAGCACATAAAGCGGTTTTGTCGCCCTCGTACTTCTTCATATTTTATTTCCATAGCTTGGGCTATGCAAAGAAAATATTCATCGTCTGAGAACTACAAATTCCACTTTCTTGCACTTATTTCATTCCACGTTAGGGATAGAACGGCGTGTTTGAACTCCTTTTGGTTTGTTGCATATATGCAAACCAAAAGAGTGAGTAGTGATAGCCCGACCATTACAGCGTTAAAAAGTAATGTAGTGCAACGAAATTTCTTTTTTATGCTGTAATGGGAACGCCCAAAGTAATATGATAAACGAATTAATAAATAATTAAAAACGAAAAAAAATGAGTAAAGATAGTCAAGGAAGTGTGTGGGAAGTTTTTGTGCAATCTAAAGCAGGGAAACCTTTTAGACATGCAGGTTCTGTACATGGTTTTGATAAGGAAATGGCGTTGGAAAATGCTAGGGATTTATATACGAGAAGGTCGGAAGGAACGGCTTTATGGGTGGTAAAAACGGAATGTATTGTGGCGAGTCAGCCGGAAGATGCAGAGTCGTTTTTTGATCCGTCGGACGATAAACCGTATAGACATCCTACGTTTTATGTGATGCCTGACGGTGCGAAACATATTTAAAAAGATGAGTTGGCATTTTGTTATTAAAAAGATAAAAAATTGTAATGAATAATTTAGAGAAATATAGCCTTAGAGTGGCAGATTCCAGTTGGATTTTAGGTTGTCGATTGGCGGAATATTCGAGTAATGGACCTTTTTTGGAAGAGGATTTGGCGATTACAAATGTTGGCTTGGATCATATTGGCTTTGCGGAGTCTTTGTATAAATATACGGCGGAATTGTTGGCAGATGGAACTACGGCGGATGATTTGGCTTTTAAACGGGCGGAACACGAATATTATAATGTGCAATTGGTGGAATATCCGAATGAGGATTTTGCGTATATAATGGCTCGTCAGTTTTTGTTTGATGTTTTTCAATATTATTTTTTGGAGGCGTTGACAGATAGCAAAGATGAAACATTTAGTGCTTTGGCAAAAAAATCGTTGAAAGAGGTAACGTATCATTTGCGAAGAAGTACGCAATGGATGTATCGATTGGGAGATGGAACGGAGGAAAGCCACGATAGGTTGCAAAAAGCAATTAATCATTTGTGGATGTACACCGATGAGTTGTTCTATATGAATGACGTGGATAAAGATTTACTGGAGAAAGGTATTGCCGTGGATTTGGCAAAAGTTCATTTAGAGTGGAAAGAAAAAGTAAAGGAGGTTTTTGATGAAGCTACTTTGGAGATGCCTGATTTGCCTAAGTTCTCTTTGAAGTATGGAAAAGATGGTTTTCATACGGATTATATGGGGTATATTTTGACGGAGATGCAATATTTGAATAATAAGTATCCGGATGCGAAGTGGTAATTGATTAATTCCTTACAAAGAGTTTACAACCGTAAATCGGCAGTTCTGTCGGTTTACGGTTTTTTTATGGAGAAATGTTTGTCATTATCCTTATCTTCGTCCGTTATAAGAAAGATGGAAGCAAACGAAAGATATATAAAACGCTGTATTGATTTAGCAAAAAAAGGTTTTGCTCATGTAGCACCTAATCCGATGGTGGGATGTGTGATTGTATGTGAGGGAAAAGTAATAGGGGAGGGATACCATAGGAAATATGGTGAAGCTCATGCGGAAGTAAACGCAATTAACGCTGTTAATAATGATGAATTGTTAAAGAAATCTACACTTTATGTTTCTTTAGAACCTTGTGCACATTTTGGGAAAACTCCGCCGTGCAGTAATTTGATTATTGAGAAGAAAATCCCTACGGTTGTCATTGGTTGTGTTGATCCTTATGCAGAAGTAGCAGGTAAAGGTATTGAGAAATTAAGAAAAGCCGGAGTGGAGGTAGTTGTGGGGGTGTTGGAAAAAGAGAGCTTGGAGTTAAATAAACGCTTTTTTACTTTTCATAAAAAGAAAAGACCTTATATTGTATTGAAGTGGGCACAAACCCTAGAGGGTTTTATGGATAGAGACCGAATGAATGGTGAGCAAGGCGTAAATTGGATAACATCTCCGGCAACAAAGCAACTCACCGATACGTGGAGGAGTGAGGAAATGGCTATTTTGGTGGGAAAGAATACGGTTTTGAATGATAATCCGAAGTTGACGGTTCGTACACTATTGGGGAGAAGTCCTATTCGATTGGTAATTGATAAAAAATTAGAGATTTCAGAATCATATCACGTGATGAATGGTGAGGTGCAGACGTATGTTTTTAATCAATATAAAACAGAACA
>JALTUD010000116.1 GCA_027047735.1 Flavobacteriales bacterium
AATAATAGTAGCAGGAATTTTAGGATTAACCTTAGTACTGGGAACAACCTCATGTAAAAAGAAAGGCTGTACAGATTCAAAAGCGACAAATTATGATGCCAATGCAAAAAAAGATGATGGTTCATGCGATTATCCCACTTCAACAGGAGATGGACATAATGGATATCATGTTATGTTCAAAATGGCTCATAAATACGATGGAGCTTCAGTAATGCCATCAGATTTTAACGACATAAAATACACCAACGATTTCGGTACTCATCACAGCATCACCAAAATAAAATATTTGGTATCTGATTTTGTGTTGTACAAGGCAGACGGAGACAGCGTTGTAGTTGACGGTTATAATTTAGTAGATTTTACCAATCCCAACAGTTTTGCTTACGAAAATCAAAATGTACATTTTCCGGCAGGAGATTATACAGGCGTAGGCTTTGCGTGGGGATTTGATGACGATAAAAATACAACTGGGGCGTATGCCGATTTAAATGCTTCAAATTGGAGTTGGCCGGCAATGATTGGCGGAGGTTACCATTATATGCAGTTTGAAGGACGATTCATAGACGCTAATAACGATACCTTGTCCTTCCAATATCACAACGGTAGAGCCAAAAACCCAACAAGCGGAGCAATAGAAAATAACAATTTCCACGTGAAATTAAACAATGCCTTTACGTTGTCGGGAGATGCATCCGTAACGATAAATATGGATATGGCAGAATGGTTTAAAAATCCTAATCAATGGGATTTAGATACTTTGCACTCTATGCTAATGCCAAATTACCAAGCACAAATAATGATGAATCAAAACGGAAGAACAGTATTCTCTTTTGGTTCAATCACACAATAACAAAGTTTAGGGCGTTCCCCCGATTTACGAAAGAAACATATCGCTACCGCGAAACGTTTCTTTCGTAAATCGGGGTCGGGCTATCCGCTATATCTTTTGGTTTGCATAAATGCAACAAACCAAAAGGATGCCGCTTCTATCCCTAACGCGGGTGAAATTGGCGGATAGAAAGTGAATTTTTGGTTTCTTAGATGATGAATAAAAATTTTGCATAGCACCAGCTATGGAAAATTTTTATGAAGACGGATAAGGGAGCAAAAAACGCTTTATATCGTCTATTTTGCTCGTGTTAGGGATTCCAATCCCTAACGCAAATCGTACTAAATTCAATTTTTTGAAAAAACATCAAACCGATGAAAACGACAACCAAAATACAGATAATACTTTTAGCAGCTTTTACATTGTTAAATACAAGCTGTAGAAAAAAAGAAGGATGTACCGACTCAACAGCTTTGAATTACGATTCAAGAGCTGTAAGGGATGACGGTTCTTGCGAATATGAAGTACTCAATCCTACGGCATATTCTCTAAAAATACCCTATACTTTCAGTAAATATCTATTGCCACCCCTTATTCCTGAAGACAACCCGATGACAAAAGAAGGGGTTGAACTGGGACGAAAGTTGTTTTACGAAAAAATACTATCCGGAGATAACTCAATGAGTTGTGCAGGGTGTCATCGTCAAGCCAATGCTTTCGCTGATACAGGAAGCTTCAGTATGGGGATTGACGGACAACTGGGAGGAAGAAGTGCAATGCCAATCTTCAATGCAGCGTGGAATAACGATCATTTGTTCTTTTGGGATGGAAGAGCCAACAGCATAGAAGATCAAGCCTTTGGTCCTGTCGTTAATCCGGTTGAAATGCACGAAACGTGGGTAAATGCAGTTTCGGAATTACAAGCACACAGCGAGTATCCAAGACTCTTTAAAAAAGTCTTTGGTACAGAAACAATAGATTCCGTTTTAGTAGCTAAAGCCATTGCACAGTTTGAGCGAACACTCATTTCGGGAAATTCAAAATTTGATAAGTACCTAAGGGGAGAAGTAACCTTAACGCCTCAAGAATTGAGCGGATTTAACGTCTTTATGGACGAAGCAGGCGGAGATTGTTTCCATTGTCACGGAAGCCCGACAAATCCACTTTGGACGGATAATAAGTTCCGAAACAATGGTTTAGATGCTGTTATTACAGATAAGGGGCTGGGAGCAATTACCGGAGACCCAAATGACGACGGTAAATTTAAAACCCCTTCGTTAAGGAATCTTTCTTACACTGCACCTTATATGCACGACGGAAGATTTGCAACCATCGATGATGTTATAAATTTTTATAGCGTTGGGTTGCAGTATTCACCAACCATCGATCCGTTAATGAAAAATGTTGGAGTAGGAGGAGCACAACTTGACCCGCAAGAACGCTTAGATCTAAAAGCCTTCCTGATGACGCTTAACGATGAGGATTTTGTTAATAATCCTGATTTTTCAGATCCGAATTAATCATAATCCTTAAATCACTTTTGGATTTAAGAATAATTTAATTTGTTGAAAAAAGCATGCTTGTTTACAAGTGTGCTTTTTTTGTGAATAATTTGTATC
>JALTUD010000117.1 GCA_027047735.1 Flavobacteriales bacterium
CTATTCGCCAATTTCACTCGCGTTAGGGATAGAACGGCGTGTTTGAGCTCTTTTTTGCTTGCTTGCTGTTTGCAAGCAAAAAAAGCGAGTAGTGATAGCCCGACCCTTTACTGCAAAAACAACGTTTCGCCTGAGCGATATGTTGTTTTTGCAGTAAAGGGGAACGCCCAAATTATAAATCTTTTAAAACTATAAGTTATGAAAAAATTAGTACTATTATTCGCGTTATTTTCGGTAAGTAGAATCTTTGGAAGTAATATTGATACTCTTGAATTACAGTCTGAAATTAAAGATGTAACGGTGTTTTTTGATGGTGCTCAAATTACAAGAGTTGCCTCTAAAGTGCTGTCGAAAGGTAAACAATTGCTGGAAATGGACAGGTTGCCGGCAGAATTAAATCCGCAAAGTATTCAGGTAAAAAATGATAAGGGTTTTAAAATTCTTTCGGTGAAGCATGCGTTGACGTATCCGAAGAGCAAAAGTAAGGTGAAAGAGGAGTATGAGGAGAAGATTGAACGGGAAGAAATGCGAATGAAAGAGATTTCGAACGAGTTGGATGTGTATAGAATTGAAGAAAAAATATTGCTGTCGAACAGTGATTTTAGCAGTAAAGACAGTGGTACAACCATTGCCGAAATAAAAGAGGCTTCGGTGTTTTATAGGCAGAAACTGAACGAAATTAGAAAGGAAAGATTAAAGTTGTCGCTCGAACATAAAAAGCTGAAGGATAATATCCACGAATTATATAAGGAGCTGAATCAAAAGTTAGCCAAAGAAAATAAAACGTATAGTAAGATTTCGATTATTGTGTCGGCTGATAAGCCAACCAAAACAACGTTTAAAGTCAGCTATTTTGTTGCTTCGGCAGGTTGGTCGCCTATTTATGATTTTAGGGTAAACAGCATAAAAGCCCCTTTGAATATTGTGTATAACGCAAAAATTTTTCAATCAACCGGAGAGGATTGGGAAAAGGTAAATCTAACACTTTCGACTAATCGTCCTTCAGTAAACAACGAAAAACCCACTCTTGAACCTTGGTTTATTGATCGGACAAGAGTGGAACAAGAAAAAATAAATATTAACGGGCAATCGGCATTGAAAGGTACAGCTACGGATTATTCTTCGGGTGAACCTTTACCTTTTGTAAATATTGTGGTTAGAGACGGGGATAAAACAGTTGCCGGAGGTGTAACGGATTTTGATGGGAATTACCTTATCAAACCTATAGCACCCGGAGTGTATGATGTAGAAGCATCGTATGTCGGGTATGAAAATAAAATGGTGCATTCTGTTCGGTTTTCTTCGGATAGGGTAGTAGTTTTAGATTTTGAAATGGAGGAAGGTGAACTATTAAGCGAAGTAGAGGTTGTGCAATATAAAGTGCCTTTAATTGCCAAAGATGCAGGTGCATCGGGTGCTGTGATTACCCGAGAAGAACTCTCAAGAATGCCTGGTCGTTCCGCCGGAGCTGTTGCATCAAAAGTGCATAGAGTACGTGGGTCAAGAAGTGACGGGGGAGAATATTATATAGATGGAATAAGAGTGAGTAGTTCGCTTCCTAAAAGTCAAGTCGTGATAATCGATGGATATGCTACGGAAACCAATATTACGAGCTTGGAGTACAAAATAGATATTCCGTATAGTATTTCTTCTGACGGAGAAGATTACACGGTGAAAATCAAGGAGATACAAACACCTGCCGAATACGTGTATTTTGCTGTTCCTAAGTTAGATGAAGAAGCTTTTTTAACTGCTCAAATACAAAATTGGACAGCATTAGATTTGTTGCCGGGCAAGGTAAGCACCTATTACCAAGGAACATTTACAGGCGAATCTGAAATCAAAGCTGAGATGAGAGATACGTTATCCATATCGTTGAACAGGGATAAAAACGTAGCCATAGAGAGAAAACTGTTAAAAGAGAAAAACGAAAAATTATTCTTGGGGAAAAACATCAAAGAATATATCAATTGGAGTATAACGGTGAAAAACAATACCGCAGAGGTAATTAAAATTAAGTTAGAAGACCAATTTCCTATTGCAGAAAACAGGATGATAGACATCGATAGGCTGGAAACATCCGGAGGAGCAGTAGAGGAGAAAACAGGAATAGTAACCTGGGATTTGGAGCTTAAACCCGGCGAAAAGAAAGAATTATTGTTAAAATATGCCATTAAATATCCAACATATATGATGAATAACTTATCTTTGGAATGATATGATAACACGAATAGTAAAACTGACCATTCAGCCCGATAAGAAAGAGGCTTTTATTCAAATGTTTACAGAAAGCAAACCGCATATTACAGCCTTTGACGGTTGTAATGATGTGGTTTTGTTGCAGGATAAAAAATTCGATAACGTATTTTTTACTTACAGCCATTGGCGAAGTAAAGAAGACTTGGAAGCGTATCGGAAATCGGAATTATTCAAAGGAATTTGGAAAAA
>JALTUD010000118.1 GCA_027047735.1 Flavobacteriales bacterium
GCCCCAGCTATGGAAAATAATTTTGAAGAAGGATAAGGAAAATAAAAACGCTTTATGCTTTCTATTTTATTCATGTTAGGGATACAATCCCTAACGTGTGTGAAATGAGTGCTAATAAAATGAGTTTTAGTTTCTTTAGACGATGAAAAATTATTTTGCTTATGCTCAAAACAACAAACTTTATGAATTTTTGAATCTTTCTTTTTCACAATACTGTCGTTGTTGAGTTTTAGTTTTTTTTTCAGACGATGAAAAAAATCTTTGCATAGCACCCGCTATGGAAAATTTTATAAAGAAAGATAAAGGAAAATACAACCGCGTTATAAGATTCTTTTCAATGTTTAAGCAGAATAAGATATTAACAGAATAGAAAGGATAATAATTATCCTTGTTTAGTCTGTCTGTTTAACCGTGTTTTGTATTTTTGAAGGCGTATTGTTTTAAATGGTATTAGTTGATTATCTGCATTCTTTTTTTTGCGTTAGGGATAGGAGCGGCATCCTTTTGGTTTGTTGCATATATGCAAACCAAAAGATATAGCGGATAGCCCGACCCTCTTTATCAAAAACAATGTTGAGCGAGAGCGAAATGTTGTTTTTGATAAAGAGGGGAACGCCCACATAATAATTTTTATAGAAATGAAACAGTTTGTTTTAGTAGTATTGTTGATGCCTTTGTACATTTTCGCTCAGGAGGGGACGATTGTGTTTGAGAAGGTTTTTCACGATTTCGGATTGATAGAAGAGGAGAGAGGGATGGTGATCGCTGAATTTCCGTTTGCCAATACTTCTAAGCGAAAATATAAAATTGCGGAAACGAAATCGTCTTGTGGTTGTACGACGATTGGCGAGCCTAAAGGATTTATTTTAA
The DNA here is from genome assembly GCA_027047735.1 of Flavobacteriales bacterium. Lineage (GTDB taxonomy): Bacteria > Bacteroidota > Bacteroidia > Flavobacteriales_D > Parvicellaceae > S010-51. The sequence goes on from JALTUD010000118.1 coordinate 871, forward strand.
AGGGAGATACCAATTCGATTATTGTGGGGTACAACCCTTTGGGACGAGCCGGAAAGTTTAATAAAACAGTGGAAATTGTTTTTGAGGACAATAAGGGTGAGCGTATCAAGCGATTTTTAAAAATAAAGGGAGTAACGGTTTCTCTGACGGCTAAGAATACTTTGAAACCGGTGGATAGTTCGCAAAAGGAAAGAAATGTAATCTATTACTATCAGCAAAAGAAGATTGATAAAAAGTTAGACACGAAAGCAGAAGGATATAAGCAATTGTTGGAAACGGCAACCAAAGTGGCGTTGATGCACGGAAAGGTAAATCTTTTAATTACGATTTATCATTTGAATCCTAGCTATGATTTTGAAAAAATACTGTTGGATACCTATGATAATGTTCGTTTGGACTTGATGGAGCGAGGGATACCCGATAATCGAATTATCTTTTTGGATCCTGTGGTTGAGCTTTCTTCAAAAGACGAGTATTTGCAAGTATCGCTGATTAATACGGGAAGTTATACCTTGGAGAAAAAGGAAGGAATAGTGCGTTATGTTGAGGGAGATTCTGTAGTTCGGAAAGATAATGTAGAGTTTTATATTCAAATCGGTGCGTTTAAGAAGAAAAAGAAATCATCGGAATTTGATAGTTTTGGTACAACAAGGGAATATAGAGATAATGGGATTTACAGATATAGAGTAGGAACTTATCCGAATTTGGCTAAGGCTAAAGAAATATTGAAATTGATTAAAGAAAAAGGATATAAAGATGCGTTTATTTTAGCGAAAAACAATGATGAGAGAATAACGATTGCAGAGGCAGATTCTATTGTTCACAATCAGGTTGTCGAAAAAAATCCCGAAGTTTTTCATTTTTCGCAGATGGCTTTGCCTATCTATATGCAGTATTTTACTAACGGATTGCGTGATATTGACACCGCATCGAAGCAGTATAAAATCTTTTTGGATAATTTGGCTTTATATGCAAAAGGTAATGAGGATAAAATGGAATTAATACTAGTCAGTAGTGCTTCAAAATGGAAATATCCTTCGGATAAATTTGAGAACAGGTATATAGCCCGGTTGAGAGGAGAAAATTCAATAAAAACATTAAAAAATGATTTGGAAAAGAACGGGGTAAACATCGAAAAAATTGAGATAGACATTGAAGATAAGGTCATAGGGCCACCTATGAACAAACGGAATTATAAGCCTTTGTTCTATAAGCAGTTTCAATATTTGAAGATTATCCCGGTTTACAAAGTAGCGAAAGAAAATAATTTTGTAGAAGGGTATATCCATTACTATAAAGATATAGAAGAAGCTATAAATCCCAGAGATTATGATTTTACGACTTTTATTGATCGTCTTGTTGCAGAAATATACAAAAACGGAGTGGCTAAAATATCGTTAGAGGGGTCGTCAAGTAAAACCGGTAAGAGTCCTTTGTATGCGAAAGAGAAACTGGCTTATGTAAGAATCGAAGATTTAAAATTGAATATAGAAAGGGCTTTGTACAAAAGAGGAGTTAACCCGCAACGTCTTGAGGTGGTAGAAGAAATCACGTTGGTGCAAGGTCCTGAAAAG
>JALTUD010000119.1 GCA_027047735.1 Flavobacteriales bacterium
CGTTAGGGATAGAAGCGGCATCCTTTTGCCCTCCCTCCTTTTGGAGGGCAAAAGATATAGCGGATAGCCCGACCCTCATTTGCAAAAACATCGTTTCGCCTGAGCGAAATGTTGTTTTTGCAAATGAGGGGAACGCCCAAATTAAAATTTTCTTCTTGCATATAATACCATTTAAATATTGAAAATAACCTAATAAAGCGTTTTTATTTTCCTTATCCATCTTCATAAAATATTTCCATAGCTATGGCTATGCAAATATTTTATTCATCGTTTAAGAAAACTAAAACTCACTTTCTATCGTCTCTTTTCATTATTCAAATGGTATAAATTAATACTTATTGTAGTAAATAAAACTACTGATATTGAACTTAAAGGCATTAAAATAGCGGCAACTAAAGGGGTTAGGAAATTTAAAACAGCAAAGCTTAAACCGATTACGTTATAGAGTAACGAAAAAAGATAGCTTAGTTTTAGTATGCGAATACTGTATTTTCCCAAGTCTAAAAATTGAGGTAATCGGTTTAGGTTTCTTGCGTCTAAAATTCCATCACTAGCAGGAGAAAAATTGTAAATATTATCGGATACTACGATGCCGACATCGCTTTGTTTCAGTGCTCCCGCATCGTTGAGTCCATCACCGAGCATCATTACGGTTTTGCCTTGTTCTTTTAGGGTTTTGATGTAGTTTAGTTTGTCAATCGGTTGTTGATTGAAATGGATTTGTTTTTCGTTTGGGAAGAACTGTTTAAGTGTTTCCAATTCGCTGTTGTTGTCGCCCGAAAGTAGATGAAGATTGTACTTTTTAGCTAACTCTTTTACGATGCTTAAAAACTCTCTTCTGTACTCGTTTTCTATTTTATAATATCCTAGATAGTGTTTGTCGATTGAGAGGTAAACTTTTGTGGATTTTCCTTGTGCTTCTTTTATGCCTACCCACGATGCAGATCCGATTTTCAGTTGCTTACCGTTTACGATTCCTTGTATGCCTTTACCGGTAATTTCGGTGTAATCTTCAACGGTGCTTGATGGGATATTCCCTGAGCTTAGATGCTTGTAGATTAAGACGCTCAAAGGGTGTGAAGAATTTCGCGTGAGTGCGATAATTGCATTTTTATCTGCTTGGCTTAATTTGTTTCCTATAAAGGTGATTTTTGAAGATGTTCCCGTGGTAATTGTACCTGTTTTATCAAAAACAATGTCGGTAATTTTTCCGAGTTGTTCGATGGCGTCGGCATTTTTTAGATAAAGTTTGTTTCTTCCTGCCACTCTTAGAGCATTACCGAAAGTAAAAGGGATAGAAAGAGCCAAGGCACACGGACACGCCACAATCAAAACGGCGGTTACGATATTAATGACGTTAGATGGATCTATAAAATACCAAATGACAGCTGTTATAGCCGAAATAATGATGACGCCCATGATAAATACTTCACTTAGTTTGTCGGTGAGTTCTTTGAGTGATTTTTTTTGATTTTCTTTATCAAAAGCCTTTTGATTCCAAAGTTGAGTCAGGTAACTTTGTTCTACTTTTTTATTGATTTTTAATCGAATAGCATCGCCAATTTGTTTTCCTCCTGCAAATATTTCTTCTGTTTTGTATTTGGTAACGGGTTTTGATTCTCCTGTAACAAAACTATAATCGATTTGAGCTTTTTCTGATAACAGGGTCGCATCGGCAGGGATTATTTCTTCATTTTTGATTAATATTTCATCTCCTTTTTCTACCTTGTGAATGGGAATGATTATTTCTTTTCCCTCTTTTAAAACCGTAACAGCCAAGGGAAAATAAGATTTGTAATCTCTCTCAAAAGAGAGAGCCTGATAGGTTTTGTTTTGAAACAATTTACCAATCAATAAAAATAAGACAAAGCCCGCAAAAGAATCCATATATCCGGGACCATTGTGCGTAAATATGTCGTAAACACTTCGAGTGTATAAAACAAAGATACCTAAGGTTATCGGCACATCTAAGTTTAAGGTTTTTGCCCGTAAAGCTTTGTAGGCGGATATCCAATAATCTCTTGCGGAATATAAAATGACAGGAATAGAAAAACCTAAAATCAACCACGAAAAAAAATCCCGGAATTGCAAAAACGAGGCATCAAAATTCAGGTACTCCGGAAAACTAAACAACATAATATTACTAAAACAAAATCCGGCAACCCCCAATTTGTATATCATTTCTTTGGAAGTGCTTTTTTGCTTATTTTCATTTCCCCCGCTAAATTTTGGCGGATACCCTATACGGTCGAGCATCGTTGCCAATTCCGTAAAAGAAATAGCCGAAACATTGAATGTGATGGCGGCTTCTTTTTTAACAAAATTCACCTCTGAAGTAATAACTCCGTTGTTTAATTTATGTAAATTTTCCAACAGCCAAATACAAGAACTACAATGTATTTCCGGAAGAAAAAGACGAACACGCCGAATATCACCTT
>JALTUD010000120.1 GCA_027047735.1 Flavobacteriales bacterium
AAATGTTTTTATTTCCTTTATACTTCTTCAAAAAATATTTCCATAGCGGGTGCTATGCAAAGATTTTTTTCATCGTCTAAAGAAACTAAAACTCATTTTCTTATCGCTCTTTTTACACACGTTAGGGATAGAAACGGTATCCTTTTGCCCTCCCTCCTTTTGGAGGGCAAAAGATATAGTGGATAGCCCGACCCCAATAAGCCAAACAAATGTTTCGCGAGAGCGATATATTTGTTTGGCTTATTGGGGAAACGCCCAAATAAATAACACTCTGTAAAATTCAAACATAAAATAATACGAATAGAAGCTTTGGTAAAGAAAAAAAGTATATATTTGTCGAAGTTATGAGGAACGGCTCAGTTTTACTCATCAATTCACAAACGTTATTCCTACTTATTTTATTTGTTTAGAGTGTGAAAGTTTTATTATTGTACTCTTTTTTATAAAAAGTACGGTAGGTTTAATTTTATCTTTAATTTATCAGACGTAAGAGAAAAATAACACAGCTAAAAGTATTACTGCTTTTCAATGCAGGAGCTCTATAAATCATTATTTGACTAAATTAAGCATCAATCTTATAGTACTCCAAGCTCTTTTTGTTGTCAGAGAAAGGTAAATCATTAGAACATAATCGAAGAAATAAAAAATTATAATAAATAAAAGTATATCATATGTACGACATTGCTCAACTAAGAAGTAAAAAAGTTGTAGAATTACGCGAAATCGCTAAGAAATTAAACATCAAAAAAGTAGAATCTTATAAAAAGGCAGACTTAATTTATAAGATTTTAGATGAACAAGCTGTAAATCCTATTGTTAAAGAACCTACTAAAAGAAAGGAAGAACCTATAAAAAGAGAGAGACCGCGTTCTGAAAGACGTAGTGGAGAGGAAAGAAAAGAAGATAAGAAGGAGGACGATAGAAAAACAACTAAGGATACGGAAAAAAAATATGACGCTAAAAAAGAGGAAGTGGCGTCAAAAAAACATAACAACAGAGGACGAACACCTAGGAATCAACACAATACACAACAAAAAACATTATTTGAGGGAGAAACCTCTAAACCTAGAGAAGATAAAAAAGGAAAATATAATAATGATAATTCTCAACAGAGAAATCATGAAGATAGAAAAAAACGTCAGCAAGATAAAAGAAGAGAGAATGTAAACTCAGAGAAAAAAGAGTACTCATCGACGAATAAATACGAAAAAAACAGTAGAGAGCAGTACTCGAATACTACACAAAGCCGTAATCCGAGAACAAATAATCGAACATCAAATAATCCTAATCAAAAAAACTATAGAAATCATACATCTACCGCTGAAGAATTAGGGTATAATTTTGATGATTTAATTGCCAGTGAGGGAGTTTTGGAGGTGATGCAAGACGGGTATGGTTTTTTACGTTCCTCTGACTACCATTATTTACCTTCGCCGGATGATGTTTATGTTTCACATTCTCAAATTAAATTATTCGGATTAAAAACCGGAGATACAATTAAAGGAACTATTCGTCCACCACGTATTGGCGAACGATATTTTCCTTTAATTAAGTTTTTGAAAATCAATGGCAGAGAGCCGAACGAGATTAAAGATAGAGTTCCGTTTAAATATTTGACACCGTTATTTCCTCAGGAAAAACTCAAATTAACAGGACATAGTAAAGAAACTATAGCAACGAGAGTTATTGACCTTTTTGCCCCTATTGGTAAAGGTCAAAGAGGAATGATTGTCGCTCAACCTAAAACAGGTAAAACGGTTTTATTAAAAGAAGTCGCGAATGCCATTGCCAGTAATCATCCGGAAGTTTACTTAATGGTATTGTTGATTGACGAGCGTCCGGAAGAGGTTACGGATATGCAGAGAAGTGTGAATGCAGAGGTAATAGCTTCGACTTTCGATGAACCTGCAGAAAGACACGTAAAGGTAGCTAACATCGTTTTGGAAAAAGCTAAAAGATTGGTAGAAAGTGGTCATGATGTTTGTATATTATTGGACTCTATAACACGATTAGCGAGAGCTTACAATACAGTAATGCCAGCTTCAGGAAAGGTATTATCCGGAGGTGTAGATGCTAATGCTTTACACAAACCAAAACGTTTTTTCGGAGCAGCCAGAAACATAGAAAAAGGAGGCTCGTTAACCATTTTGGCAACAGCTCTTACCGAAACAGGTTCTAAAATGGACGAAGTAATATTTGAGGAATTTAAAGGGACAGGAAATATGGAACTTCAATTAGATAGAAAAATTGCTAACAGAAGAATTTTCCCGGCAATCGATATTCTAAATTCAGGTACAAGAAGAGAAGATTTACTATTATCCAAAGAAGAATTACAACGTGTTTGGTTACTGAGAAAATACATGGCTGACATGAAGTCGATTGAAGCAATGGAGTTCTTAAAAGACCGTATGCAAACT
>JALTUD010000121.1 GCA_027047735.1 Flavobacteriales bacterium
TCCTCCGCTAATACTAATAAACAAGGCTTCGAATACAAACTGAGCTTTGATGTCTTTTTTCCTTGCCCCGATAGCCATCCGCAACCCTATTTCTTTTATTCGTTCCATAACAGACGCCAACATAATATTCATAATACCAATTCCCCCTACGATTAGGGAAATACTAGCGATAGCACCCAATAGCAAATTAAATAAATCGTCTGTCTCCTTTTGTTGTTTTAATAGTTGTTCAGGAATCACAATACTGAAATCTTCTGCGTTGTTATGCCTTCTGTTTAAAGTTTTACCGATTAGTTCTACACCGGAAGGAATTGCGTTTGACTCAGAAAATTGAATAGCTATTTTATCCAGTTGGTTTTTATTTTGTTTTACAGGTTCTTTATTCTCCTCTTCCCAAAAATCATCTTCTTTTACTTTTACTTTACTTCTGTCTTTATAACGAACCAGCATCGTATTGATGGGAATGTATATTTCATCGTTGTAATTATTAATTCCCATACTTTGAAGATTCTCTCCGACACCACTAAGATTTTTCAGAACACCAATTACCTTTAGGTTTAGTTTTTTTACTCGAATCATTTTACCGAGAGGAGAAGAGTTTGGGAAAAGTTTTTTACTGATTTTTCCACCAAGGATACAAACGTTGGCATATTTACGGTTATGTTTATCGGTAAAAAAACGACCGTTTGATACCTCTAAATTAAACAGCTTGAAGTAGTCCTCCGTAACCCCAACTAGCTTTGTTTTTTCCCTTCGTTTGCTACTGTTTGCATAGCAATCAAAACCAACCTCGGGCGAAGCATAACGAATTTGAGGAAGAATTTCTTTTAAATTGTGAAAATCTCCCATAGTAAGTCCCGGCGAAAATGTTTTGGTTGTATTTTGCTCGTCTTCATCAATTTCAGGAGAAAAATCAGCCTTGATAAAGGCGTTATTTACACCGACAATTTCCAACTGCTCTAATATTTTTTGTTGAGCACCATTTCCAATTGCCAACATAGCGATAACAGCAGCCACACCAAAAATTATCCCAAGCGTAGTAAGGATAGCTCTTAGCTTATTGGCTAAAATAGAATCAATAGCTATTCGAATATTTCTTTGCACTGCAGATTTTATTTGGAAATGAGTACTATATCTTGTTGTTCAGCATTGGAAGGAGAAACAAGAAAAACACTTTCGTTTACTTTTATACCATCAACAACAACAATGGATGTAGAATTAGCTTTACCTGTTATTACCTGTTGTTTGACAACCTTGTTCCCGTCTTTTTTGTAAACAAACTGAAGACTGTCATTAGAGAAAACAGCTTCTATGGGAATGTAAACAACATCTTCGAGCGTTTCAATAATAATTTCATTGGAGGTCGTCATTGCCGGCTTCAGTACACTATCCATGGTGGTTAACTTCACTTTAACTTCAAATACTTTAGCATCACCACCTTCTTCCTCTTGTCCGATATTAGCAACCGTTTCCACCACCCCTTTTAATTTCAAGTCAGGAAAAGCATCGACGGTTATATTCACCTCTTGTTCTTTTGCTATCTTGCTGATATCAATTTCATTAACAAAAGTCTTAGAAATCATCTCAGACAAATCCGGAATTTTAGCAACCACGGGATTCCACGTATTTATTTTAGAACCGGGTTTTACTTTTCCGTTCCATCCTTCATAATAAACAAGCATCCCTTTTTGAGGTGCTGTAATGGTCAGTGCTTGCATCACCTCTTCCATTTGTGTAACCTTATCTTGGATTTGCATCAGTTCCGATTGAACTTTAAACACTTTAGCTACTGCTTGTTGTTCTTTTAATTTAATGTTACTTACAGCCTGCGTATAATTCCTTTGAATTTTTTCTTTTTTTATCTCTATTTTTCGCTGAGTAGCCGGTGGTTCATATTTCGACTGTTCCAATTCCAACGCAGTTTCTTCCAACTCTACTTTTAAGTTTAGGAGTTTTTCCCGTTCGGCACGCATCGTTAAGGAAGTATCTAATTTTGCTGCTTTAAGGTCAGACTCTTTTTGAGACAGTTCGTTGTATAATTTACGAATTTCAGTACCGATTTCCGAAGGATCAAGCGTAGCTACATAATCTCCCTTGTTCAAGATTGTCCCTTCATCAACCATAGAAGAAACCTTAATTTGATTGATTCCCATTTTTCTTAAATTGGTAGGAGCATAAATATCAACCGAATTTTTCGCCTCCAGTTCCCCCGTAGTTGTAACCGAGATAACAAAATCTCCCTTTTGGCTTTTCGCAAGAATTGGCGAGGATTCATCATTTTTATCTTTTCCAAAAAAGAAAAAATAACCCACTGCAAAAAGGGCAACCCCAATACTAATCAATGTATATTTTTTCATACGTCTATAATTTCTCCATCTTTTAAAACAATCGTTTTTTGAGCATACTCGGCAATATCAGGCTCATGTGTTACCAAAATAATCGTATTTCCGGCACGATGCAATCCGTCAAAAAGCTCCATTATTTCCAAGGAAGTCTTAGAATCTAAATTCCCCGTAGGCTCATCCGCCAAAATAATCGAGGGATTGTTAATCAAAGCCCTGGCAATAGCCACACGTTGACGCTGACCACCGCTCATCTCATTCGGTTTGTTATATACCTGATCCTTTAACCCCACTTTTTCCAGCATCTCTACAGCACGAAAATTTCTTTCTTTTTTAGACACATCAGCATACAACAAAGGAAGAGCTACATTCTCCACCGCATCCAATTTAGGCAATAAATTAAACGTTTGAAAAACAAATCCGATTTCCTTATTTCTAAACTCCGAAAGTTCTTCGTCATTCAACTCATTCACCGCCTTGTTCCTTAACAGATAAGTTCCCGAGGTCGGAGTATCCAAAGCCCCAAGAATATTCATCAATGTAGATTTCCCCGACCCTGAAGTTCCCATTAAAGCGATGTATTCATTCTGTTGAATCGTCAAATTAATATCTTTCAAAGCCGTGTACTCAATCGCTCCTGTTTTATACGTTTTCTTTATGTTCGTTAATTCAATCAAATTAGAATCTAAGTTTTTCTTCGACAAACATACAATTATTATAGGAATGTTAACTGTTAATTATTTATAAAATAAAAATACGTCTTTATGTCCTACGACTAACTTATTTTATTAAATGAGCACCTTGGGCGTTCCCCTTTTTTGCTAAATACACATATCGCTCTCGCTCAACATATCTTTAGCTAAAAAGGGTCGGGCTATCACTACTCACTCTTTTGTGTTGCATACCAATTAAATATATAGATTAGTCATAGGAAATTAATTTAAGTGAGTTTAATCGATGAAGAAAATTATTGCATAGTAATAATTATGGAATAATTTTATGAAGAAGAAGAAGCTCACTTAGATTAACCTCTTAATAATTTGCATATCTATTCTATTTTTTATACTTTAGTAGAAGAAACCAAAAACACGTCTGAAAATGCTTACATTTCACACCAAAACGATTTGCTTCAGTACTCTATTTTTTTTACTGACTACTTATACCTCAGCTCAATACGTTAGAACCTTTGGTTATCCTGATATGACCGGAGGTTTAGGTTTAGCACCTACAGCAAGTGGTGGATTTGTCGGCACAGGACAACACAATGGAGCAGCAGGTGGAGGTTGCGATGTATATGTATACAAACTAAACAGTTGTGGAGAAATGCTTTGGTACAGAACTTATGGTTCTTCAGGAAGTGATGGAGGTAGAAAAGTTTTGGAAGCAATTGACGGAGGTATTTTAGTGGCGGGATTGTACAATAGTGATGCCGGCGGAGGTGGAGGCTACGAATATTTCTTACAAAAATTAGACGTCAATGGTAACCAACAATGGATTACAGCATGGAATAACGCTATTGGAAACGGACATGATTATGCTCACTTCTTAACGGAAACACCTACAAATATATACGTAAGTGGCTCAACGCAAAGCTATCCTTGGGGAGGTTGGAATGCAACCATATCTAACTATTCAAACACGGGAGTGCATCAATGGACAAAAGCTTTCGGAGGTAATGGTGAAGATAATCTTTGCTCTATTCATGCTGTTAGTGATGGTGTAATAGCCGGAGGAATTACAACTTCTTTTGGTGCGGGCAGTAGAGATTTAATGGTAGTAAAAACAGATTTCAATGGAAATACATTGTGGATGAACGCTTATGGAACATCAGGAACTGAAGGAACTTATTGGGATACGGAAGGTGTGCCAACTCCCGACGGAGGTTACCTGATGACCGGTTCTACTGACGCAGGAGGGTTAACCGTTGGTGGTAGAGATATTCTAGCTATTAAATTAGATGCAAACGGAAATGTACAATGGGCAAAAACTTACGGCGGTTTTAACGATGATTGGTCAGAAGGTGTTATAGTATCCCCAACAGGTGGGTATGTTATAGTCGGAACAAGCTACAGTTACACAAATGGAAACAGAGATGCTGTACTATTGCGAATTGATGATAACGGAAATTTTGTTTGGGCAAATTCTTACGGTAGTACAGGTTGCGATCGAGGTGTAGATGTTATCGTGAAAGACGATGGATATGTACTTTCTATGAATTATAGTAATACATTTTCTACTTGTGGAGCAAATAATGAGTACGACCCAATGTTTATAAAAACAGACAGTTTAGGTGATTGTGGTTGCTCGTTTGTTAATGCCCCATATGGTTCTCAAGACGTTACGGCTAACATTATACAAACAGCTCTGCCTTCAACAGCCTATACTGATATATCCTCTAATCTGCAAATTGCCAGCCCTTCTGTTGTACAAGGTTCTCCAAATATAACGCAAAATACTGTTTGTTCAGTTTGTTCAAGTATTACACCTCAATGGGGATTTAACGATACTATCGGATGCCACGGAGACACCTTAAAATTTTATAACACCACTCAAAGTGCAGTTGGTTGTTTTTATTGGGACAATACGATTAGTAACTACCAAACCAATGGGGATACCATCCTCTTTGTCTTGGATTCCACTTTAGGATTAGAACAACAAATTGCACTCATTGCAGTTTGTGGAAATAATGCTGATACACTAAAACAAACTGTAAGAGTTATTAAACCGGTAGCCAAATATACTTTAACCGATAATTGCTTAACGGAAAGTATATCTTTTAATGACAGCTCAACCGTTAACACAGAAAACATCGTAGGTTGGCAATGGACTTTCGGTGACGGCTCAACATCATCACAACAAAACATTACTCATACATTTATTGCAGATGGCAATTACGCTACTCAATTGGTAGTAACAACAAACCATGGATGTACAGATACAATGCAACAGCCTTTAACCATCTATCCGATGCCACAAATTTCATTTTCATTTAACGATACTTGTTTATTGGACTCTGTTTTGTTTTCAAATAATACCACTATCAATTCTCCTGATAATATCGCTAATTATTTATGGACGTTTGGTGACGGAACTAATAGTATGGACGTTTCTCCTTACCATACATTTCCCGCTGACGGCAATTACAATATTACATTAAGAGCGGTATCGAATAATGGGTGTGCTGACTCCCTTAGCCAGTACATAACCATTTACCCGATGCCTCAAACGGTATTCTCCGTAAATGATATTTGTATTTACAATGCTCTAAACGTAAACAATAGCTCTACAATTAATTCACCCGATAACATTGTTGCATGGAATTGGGATTTTGGAGATGGCAATACAAGTACAAACCCTTCAGATAGTCACCAGTATGCAAACAATGGTGAATATGAAGTAACATTAGTTACAACTAGTAATCACGGATGTACTGACACTCTTCGCGACAGCGTGGTTATTTTCCCTGCTCCCGTAGCTAACTTCAATTTAACGAATATTTGTCAAGAAGATTCATTAACCTTTAATGATTTATCCACTATAAATGCTCCGGACAATATAGCAACATGGATTTGGAGTTATGGAAACTCAGACGGAAGTACACAACAAAATAATAGTTACTATTATACAAATGACGGTACTTACACTATTTCTTTGGTTACTATTTCGAATAATGGATGTTCAGATACTCTAGTACAAAATCTAGTTGTCTATCCAATGCCACAAGCTAATTTTACCGTTGACAATGTCTGTATCTATAATGAAGCTGTTTTCAATGACCAAACTACAATTAACTCCCCTGATAACATTATAAATTGGAACTGGAATTTTGGTGACTTGAATACATCCACCGATCAAAACCCAACTCATTTATACGGAGCAAGCGGAACTTACCCGATAGAATTGGTAGTAGAATCAAACAACGGATGTAAAGATACAATTGTAGATACCTTGGTCATTTATCCAAAACCTACTCCTGTATTTTCCATCAATAATATTTGTCTGACCGATACCATTAATGTAAGTGATTTATCCTATATAAACATCCCCGATTATATTCAATCCGTGAAATGGGATTTTGGTGATGCAACTGCTCTTTCTATGGATTCCTCAACTACTCATATTTATCAAAATGCAGGAACATACAACATAGCTCTAATGGTTTTCTCAAACCACAATTGTAGTGATACTTCGATTCAAAACATTGAGGTATATCCATTGCCGAATGTTGACTTTCAAACGAACAATGCATGTATAAACGAACAACCTGTTTTGTTTACCAATACATCTACTATATCAAGTGGCTCTAACGATAGTTTTAACTGGACTTTCGGGGATGGTAATAACTCTTCATCAGAAAATCCTTCACATTCGTATAGTAATAGCGGATTATATAATGTAGAATTAATCGTAACAACAAATAACAACTGTAAAGACAGCACTTTTAAAAACGTTGAAATATACCATAAACCTACGGCGTTGTTTACCCAAGATACAACAGGTGGTTGTACTCCAATATGTCCGACGTTCAAGAGTGTGTCAACCGACAGCACACAAATTGTCTATTGGGATTGGTTCTTTGAAACTGCTTACGGTGAAGGTTCACATAAATACGAAGGACACTGTTTTGAAACTCCGGGAGATTATGATGTAAAACTTATTGTGAAAAATGATAAAGGTTGCTACGATACGATAGAAAAGAATAATTTAATCCATATCTATCCATATCCGACAGCACTATTTGATTTAACACCAACAGAAACCAATGTTTTAGAACCTACAATAGAATTTACCAACAACAGTTTAGATGCAGTTACTTGGATGTGGGATTTTAACGATGGATTGTTGGATAGCGTAAATTACGACCCGGTTCACGATTATCAAGATACGGGCATATATAATATTTCACTTACGGTTTACAACGCTTACGGATGTTCAAATTCAACCTACCACCAAGTCGTTGTAAAACCGATAGAAAATATATTTGTTCCTACAGCCTTTTCACCAAACGGTGATGGAGAAAATGATATTCTGTATGTAAGAGGTTATACACAATCTATGTACTTCTCCGTATTTAACCGCTGGGGACAAAAAGTCTTTGAAACTTCAGATCAAACCAAAGGTTGGGACGGAACAATGAACGGAAAACCGGCAACCGAAGGCGTATATGTTTGGTACTTAAAAACGGTTTACGAAGGGAATGTTAAAATATTAAAAGGAGATGTATCATTAATGCGTTAAATAAAAACAATATGAAAAGAATAAAAGCACTTACATTAGCAATAGTCCTATTCGCGATAATAGGCATCCAACAATCCGGATATTCACAAAACACGGACACAACAGCTCACGGATATATCTTAATGAAGGTTACGAGCGATATTTTGGACTGCCCTCATTTCAGCGTACTTTTACCTCAGGAACTGAGCGATAAACAAAAAATAGAAATGCTTAAAACAGACAACAAGACCTATATTTTGTTTAAGGTAAAAACCACAAACGATGATGCCATTGAACGTTTTAATTCTGTAATTCAAGCCATCCAATTCCCAAAAGAAAATATTACGGAATTAATCAACAAAGAGACCTATGCTGAAATAGAAGAACTGTTACCTCATTAAAATAATTTGGGCGTTCCCCTCACAGCAAAAAAAAGTCGTTCCTTT
>JALTUD010000122.1 GCA_027047735.1 Flavobacteriales bacterium
TTATCTTATCAAGAACAAATGAAACATTTTTGGAGCGTTTGTTTGAATTGGAAGTGCCTGAGGTTTTTGACGGGTTGATAACCATTAAGAAAATTGTTCGTGAACCGGGAGAAAGAGCAAAAGTAGCTGTAGAATCATACGACGAACGTGTTGATCCTGTTGGTGCTTGTGTGGGAATGAAAGGTTCAAGAATACATGGGATTGTTCGTGAATTAAGAAACGAAAATATAGATGTAATTAACTATACTTCAAATATGAAGTTGTTAGTGCAAAGAGCGTTAAGTCCTGCAAAAATACAGTCGCTGGATTCAATAGAAATTGATGAGGAAAATAAACGTATAAATGTATATTTACGACCGGATCAAGTGTCTTTGGCTATTGGTAGAGGTGGACATAACATAAAGTTAGCATCAAGATTAGTAGGTTACGAAATTGACGTTTACAGAGAGGGAGCAGAAGATATAGATGATGTGGATTTAGATGAATTTTCTGATGAAATCGACGATTGGATCATCGATGAATTGAAAGCTATTGGATGTGATACTGCAAAATCTGTTTTGGATTTAAGTGAGGAAGAATTAGTAAAAAGAACAGACTTAGAAGAAGAAACAGTAGCAGAAATCCATAGGATTATCAGCTCAGAATTTGAGTAAAATGTAAAAAAAGCGGAATTAGTTTTCTATTTTCGCTTTTTTAATTAAACGAAGATGTATATTTACATCGGATTATAATCTCTGTACCTCAATATAGCAGGAAAAGAGTAGATAAAACAACACAACCAATTATAAGTAAATGGCCGTTAAACGATTAAGTAAAGTAGCAAGAGAATTAAATGTAGGGATTTCAACCATTGTTGATTTCTTAGGGAAGAATGGTGTCGAAATTAGCACCAATCCAAATACAAAAATAGAACCTGCTGTTTACGAACAATTGCTGGGGGAGTTCGAGAAGTCAAAGACCGTTAAGGAAAAGGTAAACGAAGTTCGCACAGAAAAAGAAATACAAAAAGAGCTTCTTGCTAAGAAAAGATTAGCAGAAAAAGAAGCTAGAGAAAAAGCTCAAAAAGCCAAAGAAGAGGAAGAAGCACAGCAAACAGGGCTTAAAGTGTTGGGGAAAATTGATTTACCCGGAGCTAAATCGAAAAAGGAGAATAGTGACGTTGTTTCTAAGAAGGAAGAGCCAACAAAAGCTGAAGAGCCAAGTGCCGATGTAGCTGAGGAAAGAGAAGAAAAAACAGAGACGGTTGAAACGGTTAAAGCAGAGGCAGAAAAGAAAACCGGTCCAAATGTTATTGGTAAAATTGATTTGCCGGCAAAGCATAAAAAATCTAAAAAGAAGGTTGATGATAAAAAGCCGTTAAAGAAACAGACCCCACCTAAGAAAGAGGAGATAAAGAAAGAAGAAGTTAAAGCTGCTCCGGAGGTAAAAAAGGAAACAAGACCTGAAATAGAAACAATTAAAGCTACTGCAGAAAAATTAACGGCACCTACGGTTTTGGGAAAAATAGTTTTGCCGGTTGATAGAGCGAAAGAAAAGAGAAAAGAAAAACAAGCGGCAATTGAAGAAGCTAAAAAACGTCGCAAAAGAAAACGAATCAAGAAAGTTGATGTAGAAAAAGCCGGGAAACGTGCTACTCAACAATCTAGAGGTAAAAAGAAAAAAGAAGCAAAACCTGAAATTACAGACGAGCAAATACAAAAAGAAATTAAGGAAACATTAGCTCGTTTAAGTGGAAAAGGAAAGAAAAACAAAGGAGCTAAGTTCCGTAAAGAAAAACGTTTAGCTAAAAGTGCTCAAAGAGAGGAGGAACTAAAAAAAGCAGAGGAAGAAAAAGGAGTATTAAAATTAACCGAGTTTGTAACGGTTTCGGAGTTGGCGAGTATGATGGATAAACAGCCAACGGAGATTATAGGAACGTTAATGTCTATTGGAGTTTTCGCATCGATTAACCAACGTTTAGATGCTGAAACCCTTACGATGGTAGCAGAAGAGTTTGGTTATCAAGTTGAGTTTGTTAGTGTGGATGTTTCTGATTCTATTGAAGAAGAAGAAGATAATCCGGAAGACTTACAATCTCGTCCTCCAATTGTAACGGTTATGGGACATGTCGATCACGGTAAAACATCGTTGCTGGATTTCGTTAGAAAAACAGCTGTAACCGAAGGTGAAGCAGGGGGGATAACTCAACATATTGGAGCATATAGTGTAACCGGAGAAAGTGGTAGAAAAGTAACGTTCTTAGATACTCCGGGACACGAAGCATTTACTGCTATGCGTGCAAGGGGAGCTCAAGTAACCGATGTTGCTATAATTATTATTGCAGCAGATGATGATGTCATGCCACAAACCAAAGAAGCAATTAATCATGCTCAAGCCGCAGGAGTACCAATGGTTTTTGCTTTGAATAAAATTG
>JALTUD010000123.1 GCA_027047735.1 Flavobacteriales bacterium
GTTTTCAGGAAGTTCATATTACTGACTCCTGCAATTTCCACCGGATATTGAAACGCTAAGAACAAGCCGAGCCACGCTCTTTCTTCGGGCGAGTAATCGAGTAAGTTCTTACCCAAAAACTCTACCGAACCTTGTGTTACTTCGTATTCTTCTCTACCTGCCAACACCGAAGAAAGTGTACTTTTTCCGGCACCGTTAGGTCCCATAATAGCGTGTACTTCACCGGCATTAATGGTAAGGTTTACGCCTTTCAGAATCTCTTTACCCTCTATCTCGGCGTGTAGATTGGTTATTTTTAATATTGTATTACTCATTGTTTGTTATGAATTATTGTTATCCGACAGAATTTTCTAAGCTGATTTCCAGCAATTTTTGAGCTTCAACAGCAAATTCCATGGGTAATTTGTTTAAGACTTCTTTGGCATATCCGTTAACAATCAAACTGATGGCTTTTTCTTCGCTTATGCCTCGTTGCTTGCAGTAAAACAATTGGTCTTCGCCAATTTTGCTGGTTGTAGCTTCGTGTTCGAGTTGAGCCGTAGCATTTTCGCATTCCACATAAGGGAAGGTATGAGCACCACAGCGGTCGGTCATTAGCAACGAATCGCACTGCGAAAAATTTCGGGCATTGTCTGCTCCTTTACCTATTTTTACCAATCCCCGATACGAATTTTGGCTAAAACCGGCAGAAATTCCTTTGGAAATAATGGTACTTTTTGTGTTTTTACCGATGTGAATCATCTTTGTTCCTGTATCGGCTTGTTGATGATTATTAGTAACAGCTACCGAGTAAAATTCACCGATGGAATTATCTCCTTTTAATATGCAAGAAGGATATTTCCAGGTAACGGCAGAACCTGTTTCTACTTGTGTCCACGATATTTTTGCATTCTTTTCGCAAAGACCTCTTTTGGTAACAAAGTTAAACACACCTCCTTTACCATTTTTATCACCCGGATACCAGTTCTGAACGGTTGAATATTTTATTTCCGCACCATCCAGAGCAATCAGTTCTACTACGGCTGCGTGTAATTGATTTTCGTCCCTTTGCGGCGCGGTACATCCTTCCAAATAGCTAACGTAACTATCTTCGTCGGCTATCAATAAAGTGCGTTCAAACTGTCCTGTTCCCGCCTCGTTAATTCTAAAGTAAGTAGAAAGTTCCATTGGGCATTTCACACCTTTGGGAATGTAGCAAAAAGAACCATCGGAAAAAACAGCCGAATTTAAAGCCGCGTAAAAATTATCAGTAGTTGGTACAACTGTACCTAAATATTTACGGACTAATTCAGGATGTTCTTTTACCGCATCGCTAAACGAACAAAAAATAATCCCCAATTCGCCCAATTTTTCTTTAAAAGATGTCGCTACCGATACCGAATCCATTACGAAATCCACGGCAACTCCTGTTAGTTTTTTCTGTTCATCGATTGAAATGCCCAAGCGTTCCATCGTTTTCAAAATTTCCGGGTCAACCTCGTCCAAACTCTTCAATTCTTCTTTGGGTTTAGGAGCAGAATAATAACAAATGGACTGAAAATCAGGTTTTTCGTATTGTACGTGAGCCCAATCGGGTTCAGTCATCTTTTTCCAAACATTGTAGGCGTTTAATCGGTATTCCAACAGCCATTCCGGTTCGTTTTTCTTAGCCGAAATAAACCGAATAATATCCTCATTGATACCATTTGGTGCTTTGTCTGCTTCAATATCAATCGAAAAACCATATTCATACTCTTGGTTTTCCAAATCTTGTTTTAATTTTTCCTCTGTATATGCCATTACACCTTTATATTATAACGAGAAACTCTCACCGCAACCACAAGTTCGCTCCGCATTCGGATTTACAAAAATAAATCCTTTACCGTTCAAACCACCCGAAAAATCAAGTGTAGTTCCCACTAAGTATAAAAAGCTTTTTTTATCGACCACCACCTTTATACCGTTGCTCTCAAATTCTTTATCGTCTTCTCCGATTTTATTATCAAAATCCAAATGGTACATCAAGCCCGAACAACCGCCACCTTTCACACCAACACGGATAAAATACCCGTCCTTATTATCTTGTTTCATCAAGTGTAAAGCCTGTTCTTTAGCAGCATCAGTAACTTTTATCATAGATTTCTTTTATTTAGATTAAGTTTAAATAGTCTGCAAAAATACCCTTTTTATGGTATATAGCCTATTATTTTTGTGAAAATTTTAAAAGAGAAAAGAACAAGGCAAGGCTAACAAATATTTGGGCGTTCCCCTCATTTACAAAACAAACATACCGCTTAGGGCGGAACGTTTGTTTTGCAAATGAGGGTCGGGCTATCACTACTCACTCTTTTTGCCCTCAAAAGGAGGAGGGCAAAAAGGAGTTCAAACACGCCGTTCTATCCCTAACGTGGAATGAAATAAGTGCAAGAAAG
>JALTUD010000124.1 GCA_027047735.1 Flavobacteriales bacterium
TCCCAATACTGTCGTTGTAAAATTTTGTAGTAACTCGTTACAACAAAAATTTTACGCCTAAGTCTTGAGAAAAATAAATTCTTCAAATTCTCCATAAAGTTTATTGCATTGAGCATAGCCCCAGCTATGGAAATAAAATATGAAGAAGTATAAAGGAAATAAAAGCACTTTATGGTGCTCATTATGCTCGTGTTAGGGATACAATCCCTAACGCGAGCGAAATTGGCGGATAGAAAGTGAATTTTTGGTTTCTTAGATGATGAAAAAAATGCATTGTCAATCGCATTGATACAATAACATGAAATATATAGAAGATCAATATTTTACCGGACAAGACTATGTTTCTACTCCACTGGAAAAAGGAGAATATGAAAATTGTACTTTTACAAATTGTAATTTTTCTAACACTTCAATTGCACAAAATATATTCATAGATTGTGAGATTATCGAATGTAATCTGAGTATGGTAAACGTTTCCGATACAGCATTTAGAAACATAAAATTTATAAATTGTAAATTGCTAGGAGTAAATTTTGAAAACTGTAATTCTTTTGCATTAAAATTACAATTTGAAAATTGCATACTTAATCACAGTACTTTTTATCAAATGAATGTAAAGAACACTTCTTTCGTCGGCTCTCAACTAAAGGATGTTGACTTTACCGAAACAAATTTAACAAATTCAATTTTTAGTCGATGTGACTTATCCGGAGCTGTTTTTATGAATACTATTTTAGATAAATCCGATTTTAGAGAAGCTAAACATTTTTCTATAAATCCCGAACAAAATAGATTATTGAAAACCCGATTTACAAATGATAGTTTAAGTGGACTATTAACGAAATATAAATTACAAATAGACTTTTAACCTTCCAACCACAAGTAAACTCGTTTTGAAACAAGAAAGAAACTCAATATTATCAGCAATGGAATACCCTTTAGCCTTATTGGCTTTAATGTGGTTAGTCTATTTTGCTGATTATATATTTCCCGTCGATTTATTCAGATATGGGATTCTACCACGAAATAGCGAAGGATGGAAAGGTATTTTTTTCTCTCCCCTCATACATAGTCCTTCGGATATTCACCATATTATCAATAACTCTGCACCATTCTTTATTTTAAGTTGGACTCTGTTTTATTTTTATAAAAAAATAGCTTGGAAAATCCTTCTATTTTCGTGGATAGTAGGTGGTTCTTTAGTATGGATAGCTGCCAGAAGCAGTTACCATATCGGTATGAGTGGCGTTATTTACAGTCTGGCGTTTTTTTTATTTTTCAGTGGCGTATTTAGGAGAGAAATCAAGCTAATGGCTATTTCTTTGTTTGTTGTTTTCCTTTACGGAAGTATGATTTGGGGAATTTTTCCAACAAAACCGGGTGTTTCTTTTGAAGGGCACTTTTTTGGAGCACTTACAGGAGTCCTCCTCGCCTACTATTACCGTAATAAAGGAGCGACGTTTAAAAAAAAAGTGTATAATTGGGAGGTTGAGGAAAAAAAAGAACAGCTGTTAAAAGAAAAAGGATACAAGAAAATCACGCATCCTGAAACAGGGTATATTACACATTTTGAAAAAGAGATAAAGCGTAACGGAGATGATGGAGTACGTTAAAATGAATATTCCTGCGTTAGGGATTGTATCCCTAACACGAGCAAAATAGACGGTATAAAGCGTTTTTTGATTCCTTATCCTTCTTCATAAAAAATTTCCATAGCGGGTGCTATGCAAAATTTTTATTCATCGTCTAAGAAACCAAAAATTCACTTTCTATCCTCCTATTTTACTCGCGTTAGGGATAGGAGCGGCATCCTTTTGCCCTCCCTCCTTTTGGAGGGCAAAAGATATAGTGGATAGCCCGACCATTCGAGCGTTAAAAAAGGCGTATAGTCAGAACTATACGCCTTTTTTTATGCTCGAATGGGAACGCCCAACAATTTTTACAAATTACTGATAACTTTATCTTTTGGATATTTTACTTCAAATTTATATTGTATTTTCTGTGTTGCATTTGCCGGCACTTTTATTGTCCACGTTAGTTTGCCTGTGGTTGCATCGTATTGAGCTCCTCCGTTTTCTATCATACTAATTTCTATTTCTTTTATGGTAGAAATTGGAATTTGATCGATAACCTTAATCTCTATTGGCACGGACTTATTGTTGTGCACTTTTATTTCATAACCGCGAGTAGATTTTTTGTTTCCACCAAAACTACTGTTTTTACAAAAATCCTTGATTTTATTTCGCTCTATCACGATGCTTTTATCTCTTCCTAACGAAACGTCCAAGGTATCATTGGCTACATTCGTTTCAATGTAAGACTTGCCTACAAAGGTATTTTCAAAATAAATATTTGCATCTCCGGGCAATAGATTATAATTCCCCCACTCTGTTATTTTGGCTAACAAAAAAGCTTCTCTATCCAATCGTGGCATCGCAAAATATTCATATTCCACAGGCAATTCATAGTTCTGAATTTCAACTAATTCTCCTTTTTTATCACTCTTAATCGTGTAGGGAATCGCAATATCAAAGGTCGTGTTTATGGTATTTTGTGTTACGGTGGTATAATTTGCAGTAGAGTTACTTTCAGCTTTATCATCACTTGATACTGTTACACTTTCCAACTGCGGTTCTTCATCCTCCATTGGGCTATAGCCTTGAACCTTTGGTCTTTCTTTGTCATACCTTTTTCTGTTGTTAGAGGACGGTGTATAATACTGTAAATACCAAGTCGAAAATACAGGTTGCGTATTGTTGTACGAGGGATTTCCGGTCGATAATTTTAATTTTACATTGTTCCAATCTGCTCCTGTATTTTGTTGAACTTTAGCTTTATACACCAAATCAACAGGCTCATCTATCGAGTTTGCTCTAATATCGTAAAAAGGAGTCCACCCGGCATTATTCACCATATAAGAAACGGTAATATTGGCATATCCCCTATATTTTGAAGCTAACTTTACAGTTATCTCTCCTGTATTTTTTACACCATTGAACAAATGATTTCTTCTACTGTGGAGTGCTTCTAATTTCTTGTGAATTTCTTTCTCACTTTCCGCAATATCGAGTAAACGAGTTTCTATATTTGTCATCCGTTCTCTGTAAAAATCAGCTGCATCCATTAAGTCTTCAATATCTACACCTGTATTCGCTCCTCCTAATTTTTTATTGGCTTGAAGTAGTGATTTTTCTTCGTTATACACCTTTCTTTTAGAGTTTCTGATGGCTAACTGAAACTCTAACTCCTTAATACTGTCATCAATAGCTTTGACTTCCGGTCGGTTATTCATTTGATTTTTAGACCAATAGTTAACTTCGCTAGAAGCAGAAATAACCGTAACTTTCCGGTTATTTACCTTTATCTGTAAACTATTGGGCTGAATATACGGCGACAAATTTGTCAATTTAAATTCATTTTTTCCCACAACTAAATTCGCCTTAGCTTTCCGGTTCACTTCTGCCCCCGAAAGATAAACCGTAACTTCCTCCACCTTTGAAGATATTTCTTTTTGAGCCCATATCGAGAGACTTACAGATGTCAGTAAGGTAAAACTTATTATTTTTTTGATTCAATTGTGTTTACACGATGCTTTTAAATTCGTTCAATATTATTTGGGCGTTCCCCCAATTTACAAAAAGAACATATCGCTCTCGCTCAACGTTCTTTTTGCAAATTGGGGTCGGGCTATCACTACTCACTCTTTTTGCCCTCAAAAGGAGGAGGGCAAAAAGGAGTTCAAACACACCGTTCTATCCCTAACGTGGAAAGAAATATCACTAAATATACAGAACCAATTAATACCCTTGTTTAATCGCTTTTACCATTCGTTGAGTACTACCGGAAATTAATTTTACAAAATAAACTCCCGGAAAAATTTTCTCATCCGCCAAGAGCGTTATCGTTTGTCCTTCTTTAATTATAGTTTTTGGAATAATAATTCTCCCCAAAGCATCAGACACTGAATAATAAGCAACTGTTGAAGAGCATCCACCCCTAAAATTCAAATTTAGTGCTTCACTAAAAGGATTAGGGTATAAGTTCATACGAATGCAATCATTTTCTCTTAGAGAAACCGTATTATCTACGTTGATTTTTACTTCACTTATCCCATAACAAGCACCACCGTAATTGCTTAATCCCGTAATCAAAACATACTTTGCTTTTGTATTATTTAGATCAGCTATAAACTCTCCTTCGTATCGATTAAACCCTGTACCTTGATTAAGTACGTATGTGCCTACCTCTACCCACGTAACTCCATCTCCCGAAACATCAACAGCAATTTCTTGCATTCCCCAATCCAATAAATCAGGAGCGTTGGTATTCCAAACAAACATTTCGTGTAGGACATAGCTTTCTCCCAAATTATATTGTATCCAATGAGAATTTCCTCGAGCAGGATTAGGACTTGGCGAAGTTTGACAAGAAATCCAACCATCATACCAAGTTGCACTATGCCTATCCATATAGCATTGAGCTTGTGAAAGTGTGCTAATACCTAAGCAAAATAAACTATAAATAAGTATTTTTTTCATTTTCATTTATCTTTACATATTCATAAAACCTATAGGAGGCGTTGTGGTAGATAGTCCGGATACATTGTGGAAATTACCTAAATTTGGTAATACCGTAGTTAAATCCGATGGTGAAATACCGTACCACAAAGCTAACTCGGCAAAAATTGAATCGGTTGCAGTTGTCGGTACCATTACGCCTCCATTTATATATTGACCACTATTAATTTCTAACGACGGATAAGTTCCATAAATCGTTCCTCCATTTACACTACCTCCCATAACCATCATATTTCCACCCCAAGCATGATCAGAACCATTTCCATTTGATGTAAGCGTTCTGGCAAATTCTGAAACAACAAATGTTGTAACTTCGTTAAAGACGCCCATTTCATCTAACGCTCCTTTAAAAGAAACCAACGCATCGTTTACTACCTGTAATTTTTCAGCTTGATTTAAAATTAATTCATCGTGATGATCCCAGCCACCTAACCGCACAAAGAAGATTTGCCGATCAAAACCTAACGTTGTTCGAGCAGCTATGGTTTTAGCTATCATCTTAAATTCTTTAGATGTTCGTTCGTTACTAAACGTTGTATTGAAATCGGGTACTGCATCAATTGCATTCTGAAACTCCTCTCCTGCTTCTATCGAGCCCCTAAAAATATCAGCATATGTTTTATGAAATTGATCACTGTAAGCGTAATTTAAGATACTGTCGGTAGCTGCCTTTCGTTCAGGATTATCACCCCAACTCGCATTTCTATTGGTTGGCATCAAAGCTCCATTATAATTTAAACTAAATTCCACTGAATTTTGACCGTACTGAAATATATTTGCCCCCGATAAAGATAGGTTCATTGAGATGTTATTATTCGTGTTAACTGAACTTAACAAATCTGCTATTCGCCCTCCCCAACCTTTGTTAGTCCTTACATTAGGTCTTCCACTTTGCCAATGATTGTATTGATCTAAATGAGAAAAAAGCCCCAAAGGTAAATTAGCACTACCATTTTGATATTGCGTTTTGGTTGTTGGTTCAACTAAAGTTCCTGCATTTGCAATAAAGGCGACATCGCCCGCATCGAACAAAGGTTGTATTCCGCTTAATGAAGGATGAACACCAAAATTTCCTCCGGTGTTATTCAATGATAGTAAATTCGATTGAGGTATTGCCAAATTAGAACGAGTAGTTGCATAGTGATTATACTCTGTGTTACTTTTAGGAATTAACATATTGTAAGAATCATTTCCTCCTTGAAGGAAAAAACAAACCATAGCCTTGTACCCATTAGTTGG
Organism: Flavobacteriales bacterium; assembly: GCA_027047735.1. Taxonomy (GTDB): domain Bacteria; phylum Bacteroidota; class Bacteroidia; order Flavobacteriales_D; family Parvicellaceae; genus S010-51. The sequence continues at coordinate 5,817 of JALTUD010000124.1, forward strand.
AGGAGGCATACTACTCGCCAAAGCATTCATTGTTTTTAAATTAACAATAGACGAAAAAGGAGTAGTCAATCCTATTGAAGCCAAGCTAACTTGCTTAATAAACTTTCTCCTTGATTCTTGAAATTCTTTTTTAGCCATTTTATAGAAAGTTTAAATCGTTATTTTAGAATATTATAATCCGGACTTATCATTATTAGATAGGTAGCTAAACGTACGCGATAACTTAATTGAGTTAAACTTAGAGAATAAGTATTTAGCGTCTGTTTGATTATGTTTCGTGTTCTGTCAGTCAATTGACCGTGTGTCAATACTACGTCTAAATAATCCAATAAAGCATCACTGTCTTTAGCATATTCTATCCATGGTTCTAAATTGGTATTGGAGATGGTATAATCTTCATAATTAGCAGTTCGCAAAAGATTTTCGCTTTCTACCCATTTGTAAACTTCATTCGCAAATCCGATACTTGTTCTTGTGTTATACAGTTCAAATTCCGGAGCTACCAAATTATTATTTGCAATCTCTCCACTTGGTACATAACTCGGATTATAAAAATTAAATACAGTTTGTGAACGCAAAGGGTGTTGCCCCGTAGCTTCCTTAAACCAATAACTGTAGTTCCAAAAATTATTTAAAGGAGTTATAATTTCTACTGCCTCTGCAAAATCAGTATATTTTAAAATCGGTTCTCTTAATTTACCTTGATTTGGGTCGCTAATCCACGAACATTCACGTGCTTCCGGATGTAACAATATAGCTCTTATTACTGCTTTCATATCTCCTCTTACTCCAGAGCCATTATCAATAAAAGCAGATGCAACAGTAGAAATATAATTAGGTGTTGGATTTGACTTAACCAATCGTTGTATCAATCTTTTAGCAACAAAAGGAGCTACATTTTGATGATTAAACAAATGAGTAATTGCTTGCTGAATATCTTGCATTCCGGTTTGCCCTGCCGGAATTATATACCCATCAACAATAGTTTTTATACCCGGTTCGTGTTGGTCTTCATACATAATCATTGGAACGGTTAAATCAGCTGCCCAAAGCCCTAAACCGAAGTATAAATTATTTCCATCTGTCCTTGCTCCAACTCCTAATCCTGTAAAAACTTTTGCCATTTCTTTTATATCATTATTATCATATGTTGGAATAGGGTTATTATTGGCATCTAATTGATACGAGCCATCAATATTCAGTTTATATAGACCTATGGAAAACAATTGCATCACTTCCCTGGCATAATTCTCATCCGGGTGAATGTTATAAGCCGTATCTGTTTTAGGATTATTTAAATGACTTAAATAACTTCCCATTGCAGGATGAAGCGTTACTTCCATTAATAAATCTTTGTAATTTCCAAAGGCATTTCTTACCATTATATCATAGTAATTGGCTACTCCGGTAGCGTAACCACCCAATGTGCCTTCTAGTGAAATAACGGTAATTTGACTTAAAGAATAAGCTATGCGTTGTCTCAGTTTATTTTTTGCTGTCATAGTGTTTTGCCACCATGCATAATCCATATGAACATGATTAGGTTGTGAGGGGTAATTTAATGAATCACCTCCGTTATCTAAATAAATCTGAAAACTTTTATTATAAATACTTTGAATCGTATCGGTATAGTAAGTTGGAGCTAATTGAAATTGATTTTCAATCCAATTTTCTATTCCTGTTTCAGCCACTTCTTTAATTAAGTCTATATCTGCTCCGAAACTTGCTTGAGAAAGAAAACGAGAGGCTTCTATTTGTTTCCCTATTAAACCACTTCCGTCAATGGAGTGAATTCCTGATGCTGTTTTCGAACCTTGATATAATTGATAATTATCACTTGTAGTAACGATTATACCATTAGAATGTCCGGCTCCTATATAGTCATTATATGGAGTTTGTGCAATTGGATTAACAATGCAAGTCAAATAAAAAACACTAAAAATGATTGGGACTTTTTTCATGAAAATATGTTTTTAATAAGAGTTTTATACTTAAAAATTCCTTGTCTTTCTGAGAGCAATTTAATTAATTTATTGAGAATAAGAACTATTTTCATCTTTTATTTTATTAGAAAGGTTAAAGTTGTTAGATGAAAATATAGAAAAATTTTAACAAAAAAAGCCTTAAAACTTACGTTTTAAGGCTTTTAGCGGTCTGGACGAGACTCGAACTCGCGACCCCC
>JALTUD010000125.1 GCA_027047735.1 Flavobacteriales bacterium
TTAATCTTGACATTCTTCTTCCGCTATATGAAAGAAATGATTGAAAACGGCTATATTTATATAGCTACGCCTCCTTTGTATCAAGTTAAAAAAGGAAAACAATCAGCCTATGCGTGGGATGATGACGAACGCGACGAACTCATTAAAAAGCTAAAAGGAAACGGAAGCGAATCAAGTGTTCACGTACAACGTTACAAAGGTTTGGGAGAGATGAATGCGGAACAATTATGGGAAACAACCATGAGTCCGGATAACCGTACGTTACGTCAAGTTACAATAGATTCAGCAACCGAAGCCGATAGAATCTTCTCAATGCTGATGGGAGATGAAGTTCCACCAAGGAGAGAATTTATCGAACAAAATGCAAAATATGCCAATATTGATGCATAATAGCTTCTAACTAAATAATACAAAAGCCATTCTTATATAGGAGTGGCTTTTTGTGTTTTGGGCGTTCCCCTAATTTACCAACAACACATTAAACCAAGTTCATTCACAACTCAATTCGATATGAATAATCGGGAAATAAAACATAAAATAAAACAAATCACGCAAGAAATATTACCGGAGGTAATAGAAATAAGACGCCATCTTCACAAACACCCCGAATTATCATTCGAGGAATACAAAACATCCAAATACATCGCATCCATTCTCGACAAATGGGGAATCAAATACCAAAAAGGAATTGTAAAAACAGGAATAGTAGGCATCATTGAAGGCAAAAATCCAACATCTAAAGTTATAGCACTACGTGCAGATATTGATGCACTTCCCATAACAGAAAAAACAGGATTAGCTTTTGAATCGATAAACGAAGGAGTGATGCACGCTTGTGGACATGATGTACATTCCGCATCCTTGTTAGGAACACTTTATATCCTAAATAAAACCAAAGAAGAGTGGGAGGGAAGCATCAAATTTATCTTCCAACCCGGAGAAGAACAACTACCCGGAGGAGCAAAACTAATGATTGAAGAGGGAGTATTAGAAAAACCGGAAGTGAAACAAATTTACGGACAACACGTCTATCCCGAATTAGAAGTAGGAAAAGTTGGATTTAAACGGGGAACATATATGGCATCGGCAGATGAAATACATTTTACCGTAAAAGGAAAAGGAGGACACGGAGCCTTGCCTCATCAATTGGTTGATCCTGTACTCATTACCTCACATCTTATTGTAGCACTTCAACAAATCGTAAGCAGAAACGCAAGTCCTTATTTACCAACCGTGCTCTCTTTCGGTGATATACATGGGAGCGGAGCAACCAATGTCATTCCAAATACTGTTCATGTAAAAGGAACATTTAGAACCTTCGATGAAAAATGGAGAGAAGAAGCACATCAAAAGATGAAAAAAATGGCAGAATTATTAGCCGAATCAATGGGAGGAAGTTGCGATTTTGAAATAAGAAAAGGTTATCCTGTTTTAGTTAATGATGAAGCTGTTACCACCTTAGCAACAGAAAAAGCAATTGAATATTTAGGAAAAGAAAATGTAGTTGAATTAAATCAGCGAATGACAGCCGAAGATTTTGCTTATTATTCACAACAAGTCCCTTCGTGTTTTTATCGATTGGGAACAGCTAATAAAGAAAAAGGATTAGGAGGAAATTTGCATCACCCGGAATTAACAATAGATGAAAAAGCTCTCGAAACAAGTATAGGATTAATGGCTTATATTGCCATTAATACATAATTAATAAATTAAAAAAGCCGTGTATGGAAGGCTACAAAACCATACACGGCGGTTCTCGAAGCGTTCTTCGAGACTTTAGTTTATTTCAATTTACATTCAGTAGTTTCTGAATAGTCAGGTCCCGTTGTAGATTCAGGAGCCATATTAGAACACCAGTTTTTAGCATTCTTTTTACTCATTTTTATCTCAGAACTTTTGTTTACAGTATCTGTTGATACGTTTCCTGCATCGTTTACCGTAGTCGTACATTCGCAGGTGTACATTTTTTTACAAGACATCACACTCATTGCTGATACTGCTAAAATAATAATTGTTGCTTTTTTCATAAATCTTTGTTTTTATTGGTTATTTAATTAAATTACATTTGGTTACGTAGTTAATATCAGAATTACTGACATTCTCCTCATTCTTTTTACACCATTCTTCCCCTTTCTTTTTCGTCAATTTATGCTCAGAACCATACGTGTTCGTTTCGTTAAAAGGAGTACCATTTATTTCACCTTCTGTAACACACCTGCATCCTTGATATTTTCTGCAAGAACCTAACAGAACTAGCGAAAATAGTAGTATAAAATAGACTTTCATAGATGTTTCCTTTTTGTTTACACCTGCAAGAAACACCGATTACTTTAATTAATAAAAATGAATTTTGTATCAACCTTACAAAAAAAACTTCTTTAATTAATTGTATACAATT
>JALTUD010000126.1 GCA_027047735.1 Flavobacteriales bacterium
ACATCCCTTGCCACCAAGGATAAATTCCATCTGTTTTTGGTATAAGTCATAGCCCCGTCAATACCAAAGCCCCACGCTTTGGCAAAATCACCTACTTTCCGATGAATTATTTTGACGTTTCCACCTATCGACAAGTTACTGTTTAACTTACGAGCATAAGAAAATAAAAACGCCATATCGGTTGCCGAAAAATAAGTAATTCTATCGTAATTCAAGTTTCCTTGTGCATCGATTAATTCTGTGGTATTCGGTATATTATCCACCCCGAAACGAATGAATGAAATTCCAAACGCACTACTGCTATCAATGGTTTTTGTCAACGCTCCGAAATCATATTTGGCAATTCCCGCAAAATATTCAGAGTGCATCAATCCTAATTGTAAATCGGTATTGGTATTCAATAATCCCGTAGGATTCCAATATCCGGCAGTTACGTCGCCGGTTGATGAAGCTACGGCATTCCCCATTCCTAAAGCTCTTGCCCCTACTCCAATGTTCAAAAATTCATTACTGTACTTAGGAGCATTCATCTGAGAAACGCCCCAAATAGAGGTCAATAGAAATAATATGATTATGATTTTATACATTAAAGGACAAATTTATTAAAGTTTTTAAAAGTTGATGAAAATACCATTTAAAAATTGAAACGAGCTTTATAAAGCGTTTTTATTTCCCTTATACTTCTTCATAAAATCTTTCCATAGCTAAGGCTATGGAAAGATTTTATTCATCGTCTAAGAAAACTAAAACTCACTTTCTTTCGGCTCTTTTCAATATTCATATGGTATAAAATACGTGGTTTGTGCTGTATTATTGTATTCACTTCAATATATTTATGTGGGCGTTCTCCTCCTATTGGAGGGCAAAAGATATAGTGGATAGCCCGACCCAAAACAAAAAAAGCACGTATCCCGTGGGGATAGTGCTTTTTTTTGTTTTGGGGAACGCCCAAATTATCTTCACATTACAAATCCAATAAAATTTCTTCCGGCTCTTTAGCTCCTCCGAAAAGCATTTTAACAGGATTTTCAAGCATTTCTTTTACTTTTACCAAGAAACCTACCGACTCTTTTCCATCGATAATTCTATGGTCATAAGAAAGTGCCAGGTACATAATCGGTCTGATTTCTACTTTTCCGTTAATGGCTACCGGTCGTTCTACGATGTTGTGCATTCCTAATATTGCCGATTGTGGCGGATTAATAATCGGTGTACTCAACATTGAACCGAAAACGCCTCCATTGGTAATGGTAAATGTACCGCCTTGCATATCTTCTATGGCTATTTTACCGTCTCTGGCTTTAATTGCCAATCGTTTGATTTCTTTTTCGATTTCGTGTAATGAAAGACGCTCTGCATTTCTTACAACCGGTACCATCAAGCCTTTTGGTGAACTTACGGCAATACCTATATCGGCATAGTTATGTGCTATCATTTGGTCGCCGTCTATCATTGAATTTACCTGCGGATATAAGTGCAATGCCTCAGTAACCGCCTTAGTAAAGAACGACATAAATCCAAGATTCACTCCGTGAACTTCTTTAAATTTAGCTTTGTACTTTGCTCTTAAATCCATAATAGGCTTCATGTCCACTTCGTTAAAAGTGGTCAGCATCGCCGTTTCATTTTTAACCGCTACCAATCTAGATGCTATTTTTCTTCTTAGCATTTTCATTTTGGTAGATGTAGTATCCCTTGTACCGCCCCAACCTTGCGTAGCTTCGGTAGGGAAACCTGCAGCCATAGCTGCAATAATATCTTGCTTGGTTATTCTTCCGTCTTTTCCCGTACCTTGAACTTTTTGAATAGGAACGTTATTTTCTTCTGCTATTTTCTTGGCCGCTACGGATGGAACTCCTTTTGCGTAAGTATCTTCCTTTTTAGGTTCTTCTTTTGGTGCAACAGGATTGGGATTGGGTTTAGTTTCTGTAGCTTTTGGAGTTTCTTGCACTTGTTCAGGTTCTACTTCTTCTGTTTTAGACTCAAAGTCAGCCGGTTTCTCAGCTGAGGTGTCTATTAAACAAACTACTTCTCCTACTTTAACCGTATCACCTTCTTCTGCTTTTAACGTGATTCTACCCGAAGCCTCAGCCGGCAACTCTAGCGTTGCTTTGTCCGAATCTACTTCTGCAATAGCTTGGTCTTTTTCTACATAATCTCCATCTTCTACCAACCATTCTGCGATTTCCACTTCCGAGATTGACTCTCCCGGACTTGGCACTTTCATTTCTAATACTGACATATTATTGTATTTTATAAACGCTTATTTTGTTGTTAAATAAACGCTTTTATATTCGATTTTTAATTTATTTCTTAAACTTTTTGTTTGGCAAACTCCATTATGCTATCCAAAATAGCTTGTTGACGTTTTGCAAAAACTTTAGAAGACCCACTGGCAGGACTGGCTGAACGTCTTCTTGAGCGTACATCTAACATTATCCCATGCTTACGCCAGAAACGGTACCTGCTTTGGATAAAACGCCAAGCTCCCATATTTTCAGGTTCTTCTTGAGCCCAAATATAATTGCAATCCGCACCGTATTTTTTAATAATAGCTTCTATTTGCTTGATTGGGAAAGGGTATAATTGTTCCATTCGAACTACTGCCATATTTTCTCCCGCTCCTATTTTTTCTTTCTCTTCGATAATGTCATAATAAAATTTACCCGTAACCATTATCACCGTATCAACATCTTTTGCATTTACGGTTTTATCGTCTATTACCTCTTGAAATCCTCCCGTTGCAAAATCTTCTAGTTTGGATACAGCACTTGGATACCTCAATAATTTTTTCGGTGTAAATACAACCAAAGGTTTTCTGTAATCGGTCTTTAACTGTCTTCTCAATAAATGGAAGAAATTTGCAGGCTTCGTACAATTGGCCACTTGAATATTCAAATCGGCACATTGTGTTAGAAAACGCTCCATTCGACCACTTGAATGCTCTGACCCCATTCCTTCGTAACCATGTGGCAACAACATAACCAAACCATTTTGTGTATGCCACTTATCTTCGGCAGAAGTAATGTACTGGTCAACCATAATTTGTGCTCCATTAAAGAAATCCCCAAATTGGGCTTCCCAAATGGTTAAACCGTTAGGCGTAGTAAAGGCATATCCATAATCAAAGCCTAACACCCCGTATTCAGATAATAAGGAATTATAAACTTGAAATCTAGCTTGATTCTCTTCTAATAAATTTAGCGGAACTATTTTTTCTTCCGTATCTTCCGTAACAATAACGGCATGTCTGTGAGAAAATGTACCTCTTTCAACATCTTCTCCCGATAAACGAACAGGATGCCCTTCGGTCAACAAAGTAGCATAAGCCAACATCTCTCCCATTCCCCAATCCAATCTATCTTCCTCAATCATCTTTTGACGATCTTTCATCAACTTAACAATCTTACGGAAGTATTTTTTTCCTTCAGGTAACGTAGCTACTTTATTTCCTAACTCAATTAACCTTTCTTTGTCAACTGCTGTTACCGGAGATTGTTCAAAATCTTTTTTCGTAGCATGTCTATAGTCTTTCCATTCTTCTTCTAAGAAATCAGTTACTTCCGCTCTTTTAAATTGCTTTGCTTCATCCAATCGTTCTTGTAACATATCGTCAAAATTCTTTTTCAGAATTTCTCCTTCCTCTTTTGTTACAACTCCTTCTTTTATTAATTTATTCAAATAAATCACACGAGGACTTGGGTGTTTAGCTATTGCTTTATACAACTTCGGCTGTGTAAATTTAGGTTCATCCCCTTCGTTATGACCATATTTTCTATAACATAATAAATCTATAAAAACATCTCGATTAAAGGTCTGACGATATTCCAATGCTATTTCCATAGCCAATACAGTTGCTTCTACATCATCTCCATTTACATGAAAAACAGGTGATAAAGTAGTTTTGGCAACGTCCGTACAATAAGTACTTGAACGAGCATCTAAATAATTCGTCGTAAAACCAATTTGATTGTTAATCACAATATGAATCGTTCCTCCGGTTTTATACCCTTTTAGTCGTTCCATTTGTATAACTTCATACACTACACCTTGTCCGGCGATTGCGGAATCTCCGTGTATTAAAATAGGTACAATCTTCGATTCATCTCCATTTAAAATATTATCTATTTTAGCTCGGGTTATACCTTCAACAACCGGATCAACCGCTTCCAAATGCGATGGATTCGGAGATAAGGTCATTTTAATGTTCTTTCCTGCATCTGTTTTTACCTTACAAGTATAACCTAAATGATATTTGACATCACCATCAAAAAGAGCATCATAATATTCTTTCCCTTCAAATTCACTAAAAATCTCAGCGTATGTTTTGTTAAAAATATTTGCTAAGACATTCAAACGTCCACGATGAGCCATTCCCATAACAAATTCTTTTACTCCAAACTCTGAACCTTTTTCCATCAAAAAGTCCAATGCAGGAATCAGCGATTCCGCCCCTTCAATGGAAAAACGTTTTTGCCCAACAAATTTTTTATGCAAAAACTCTTCAAAAACACTTGCTTGATTTAATTTGTGTAGGATATGTTTTTTATCTTCAGGAGTAAATTTTATTCTATTTTGTAATTCAATTTTTTCCTTAATCCATTCCAATCTTTTCGGCTCTCTGATGTACATAAACTCGGAACCGATAGAACGACAATAAATATTTTTTAAATGCTCTACTATCTTTTCTAACGTAGCCGAACCTATTCCAATCTCTTTCCCGGCTTGAAAAACCTTAGGTAAATCAGACTTTTCCAACCCAAAATTTTCAATATCCAATGTCGGAGAATATTTTCTTCTTTCTCGTACAGGATTCGTATCCGTAAACAAATGTCCACGACTTCTATATCCGTTAATTAAGGCTAAAACACTAAATTCCTTTTGAATATTTTCGGGAATTTCACCGTCTTCCTCATAATTTTTCTTTGCGAAATCAAATCCTTCAAAAAAGGATGCCCAACTCTTATCTACTGAATTCGGGTCTTCTTTATACTGATCATAAAGTGCTTCTACCGCACTCCCTTCAGCATTACTTAGGTATGAATATTTGTCCATTTGAATGTTATCTTATCCAACTTATTTTTAGCAAAACACTATTATTTCGCCATCTACTTTGCAAATGTATAATTAAATTTGCTCACAGTAAAAACTAATAAATAAAAATTAACAATACTTTATAAAAAGTATTGAGTTGAAACTGATTTAGGGCGTTCCCCATTTTAACAAAACCAACATATCGCTCTCGCGAAACGTTGTTTTGTTAAAATGGGTCGGGCTATCACTACTCACTCTTTTGGTTTGCATATATGCAACAAACCAAAAGGAGTTCAAACACGCCGTTCTATCCCTAACGCGGAACAGATGAGTGCAAATAAAACGGAATTTAGTTTTCTCAATAGTTCGTTGCTTTTTAACTTAAACAACTGATTGTTAGTTATTTAAGCCGAAAAAATTAGGTTAATCCATTGATAATCAGTATATTTAGATATATTTACAAAGTATTTCTAATGAAGATTATCGCAGGATTAACCAGTCACAAAGTTCACATAAATAAGGCATTAAACCAAATGCAAAACGTTAATAAAAGTCAATCTAAATTTATAAGCATCACCTTGGGTTTATTTTTAGGGATAATAGGGAGGATTAATTTTTTACAGTTATCACGTTATTCAAAATATGGGGAACAATATTTTCGAAAACAATTCTCTAATAATTTTAACTTTATGGAGTTTAATCGAATTTTAATACAGTCAAACTGTAGTTCAACCTTGGCTATAGCCTTTGATCCTTGCCATATTAGTAAATCAGGAAAGAAAACAGCTCATGTTGGATGGTATTGGTCTGGAGTTTCTAATGCTTCAAAATGGGGGTTAGAAATAGGAGGGTTAGCTGTAGTAGATATAGCAAATCATAGTGCCTTTCATTTAGAGGCTATTCAAACCAAACAAGATAAAAGTAAGACACTTCTTATGCAATATGCTAATTCGATATTAAAGCACAAAGACGCTTTGGCTAAATTGTCAAAGTATATTTTAGTTGACGCATATTTTTCAAAAGAACCTTTTGTTACTGCTATTTGTAATCAGCAATTAGAAATAATTTCTAGATTAAGGAAAGATGCCCACCTGCAATATGAATATACAGGGGTGCAGAAAGAAGGGAGAGGTAGGCCTAAGCAATTCGATGGTAAGGTTGACTATAAAAATATTAATTTAGATCATTTTAAAGAAATAGAAAATGGAGAAAAGGAGAAAATATATCAAGCAAAACTATATTCTAAATCTTTAAAAAAGTGGATTAATCTTGTGATTGTTTACACTCAAAAAAAAGGTAAATGGACACATAGAAGCTATTTTTCGACTGACTTAAGTTTAAGTGCTAAAATTATTTTAGAATACTATAGTTCAAGATTTCAGATTGAGTTTTTATATCGTGATGCAAAACAAAATACAGGATTAAATCATTGCCAAGCAAGAAGTGAAGAAAAGTTAAATATGCATTTCAATTTAGCACTTACAGCAGTAAATATTGCCAAAATAACGCATTGGATTCCTCTAAAAAAAGAAAACAGATTAACGTTTTCTATGAGAGACATAAAAACCTATTATTCAAACATTTTGCACATAGATAGATTTATTAAAGGGTTCGGAATTTCCCCCAATACCAAAAAAAATAAAACCATTATCAAGAAACTAAGAGACTTTGGAAAAATTGCAGCTAAAATTCGTAACGAACTATTGATAAAAGTAATAATTGTTAAAATAAATGATGAAGACCTATTACTTGAAAGTAAAAATATAATTTCACGAACTTTAATGAAATCTAATATAAATCGATTGGGCAGTCCAGTTATTATTCCTGAATCTGAATTTAATAAAATTGAAGAATATAAAAATAGCTTATAACACATAAAAAATAGGGGGTTGGAGATTTTTAAAAGCAAAAGAATGTCACGAAAGACCGCCAAATATAAAATTTGGCTTTTAGATATAAAAAGATAAAATCAAAATGTTTATATTTGACTTGAGGAAGCTAAAAAAAACCAACTGCCAAACGCAAACCCTACGTTTCCTATATTTAACGTTAAAAAGAAAAATATGCCCCAACAAAAAATATCCATTACCGATTGGAATCTATCGGACAGACCCCGCGAAAAACTAATGGCAAACGGCAGACAGTCGTTGACCAACTCCGAACTAATAGCCATACTGATAGGCTCGGGAAACCGCGAAGAAACAGCCGTTGAATTATCCAAAAGAATTTTAAATAGTGTTAACAATCAACTCAACGACTTGGGAAAACTCAGTATAGAAGACTTAACCAAATTTAAGGGTATCGGTGAGGCAAAAGCTATAGCAATTGTGGCTGCCTTGGAATTGGGACGAAGAAGAAAAGCCGAAACTGTAGAAATTGCTCCCACCATAAAATCCAGCAGAGATGTTTACCGCAACATTTTACCCGTTTTTGAAGATTTGGAACACGAAGAATTTTGGGTAATTTGCCTGTCTAAAGCCAACAAAATAAAATACAAACACTTAATCGGAAGAGGTGGTGTAAGTGGCACCATGGCTGACGTTAAAATCATCTTTAAAACGGCTATTGAAAAATTAGCCTCTGCAATTATTGTAGCTCACAATCACCCAAGCGGTAATTTAACGCCAAGTTCTGCCGATAAACAACTCACTAAAAAAATCGTAGAATCAGGTAAACTATTGGATATTCCTGTTCTCGACCACCTCATTGTTACCAATAACGGCTATTACAGTTTTGCCGATGAAGGGACTTTGTGAAACAGTTTTTTATTAAGTACCTGTTCAAACTGAATTTTGTTTTCGTGTACTCACTCCACTTGCGTTAGGGATAGAAGCGACATCCTTTTGTCCTCCCTCCTTTTGGAGGGCAAAAGATATAGCGGATAGCCCGACCCCAATTGACAAAAACATCGTTTC
>JALTUD010000127.1 GCA_027047735.1 Flavobacteriales bacterium
TAATTATACAGACGTTGTGTTTAAATTTTACGTACTGTTCTAAAAAAATATTTATATAGTTAATTATCTTATCTTAATCTTGTTATAAGAACTCTAGGGTTCCAAACCTTATTATTGGCATTTTTGTTAACAAAAATAGTGTTACCTGAATTGTTTTTTAAGGAAACTAAACTACCAGCATTCAATGTGCAGATTGCTGTTACACTTCCACTTGTCCAATTTGAGTTATTTCCTCCCGGTGTCTGATGATGTCTTCTTTGCATAATGCCATCTACTTCTAAATCCCAATAAAGATAGGATGATTGACCTGTTTCTACGGTAGCAATAATCAAGTAGATACCAGGTTGAGCAACAAGAATATTACCACCTGAAAAAGAATAGATAGATTCAGGATCTAATAGCTCAGTATCAAAAATAAGAGTTGAGCCAGCTATCCAGTTAAATCCACCAGTTCCAGAAACCATAAAATCTCCAACTTGGCTAGTTATAGTATTTTGCCAACTTCCTTTTCCCGTAGCATCGGAGGTAAGAACTTTACCGGTGGCTTGTGTACCGTCCACTATTTTTATGGAGCCTTGTATTTCTAGTTTTTCTGTTGGGGTTACAGTATTTATTCCAATATTCCCATCATTTCTAGCAAAAAGAATAGCATTATCATAGGTGTTATCAGTCATATAGTTTCCGTTCCCCGAGGCGATTAATAAACCATCATTTCCGTCATTATCTCTAATTCCTAAAACTAAATTTCCATTAGTTCCTCCTTGAATTAAACCACCAAAATGACTCCCCAGAGTTGGTAATAGTGTTGCCAAATCAGTCATTCCTGAATCAAATCCATTTATAGAGATACTTTTATTAGGAGAATTACCATTTGAAATAACTAAACGATTTTGTGGGTTAATAATTCCTATTCCTACATTTCCTATTTCATTTACTCTCATTCTTTCTATACCTATTGTATTTATGTTATTTGAAGTATGAAATGTAATATTGCTACCAACAGTTGTTCCTTTTAATAAAATTCTCGAATTGCCTCTTGTTGCATCTAAAAAAGTACCAGTTCTAGGGTTTCTGTTTACATCAAGAGATATTTGGTCGTATGTAGCATCTGAATACCCTAATAAAAAGCCTCCGCTCCCCGAAGAAGCTGTAAGTTTAATCAAGCTATAATTTGAGATACTTTCTTGAATATTTAAAAGTTCTTCTGTTGTAGTAGTCCCAATCCCAACCTTTCCTTGTGTAAAAATATCGTCATTAATATTGGAAGGAGCAGAAGTAGTTCCTACTTTGTACCAATCAGCATCGGGATTAGAACCTGTGTCCATCAACTTTGTCCATTGTGTACCGTTCCAATAATAATACCCTTTACCGGTAGTTGTGTTGGTGTTGAATACTAATAAAGAAGTAGCCGGTGAAGTTATCGGTGCTTGTGTTGATAAATCAGCTATGTCAACTCTTGGGATTAAAACACCTTTATCGGTCGCGGTTACATCTAAAATAGAAGAAGCATCTGGAGTTACACCGGTGCTATTAATCCCAACGCTTTGAGCCATTGCTCCCAATGAGGTAAATAGACTGAGGGTGATGAGTGTTTTTTTCATAATACAATAGGTTGAAATACAACGCAATAGTAATAATTATAACCGCAAGATTATTATTTCGATATTGTAGGTAAAAGACGAAAGAAAATAACTAGTGTTGTTTGGTTTTGAAAGTTAGTTTATTTACTTCTTGAATTTTATGTTAAGTATTCGTTATGAATAGCTAAAATAGCAAAATAAAACGGGAGTACAAAAAATAATGAAAGAATTGTAACATAATTTTTGATTGAATAAATTTCAAGTATTTCCTATAACAGTAAATAGTTTGGCTTTGGAATAGAAAATTCGTGAATAATTATGGGGTCAATAACTCCCATTCCTTTTTCTTAAGAACCACTCGATAGAAAGTAGAGCTAGTACCAGGAAGAAAATCCACTTCCAACGGATGATGTCTTCTACTGTGTTTTTCTCGTAGATTATAGGTATGATGTTCTTTTGGTTTTGTATTTCCTTTTGTAAAGTTTCCAATTCGTTGGGGTAAAAAAGTTTACCGTTTGAGTTTTCTGCAATTCGGTTTAACCAATTGTGTTTTGCCGATAAATCCAAATACTCTACTTTTAATTCCATTACGGAGAATGTACCTTTTTTTATCAATTTTTTTCCGTCGTATATGACTTTTGCAGTGTAGCTGTACTCGCCAACGGGAAACATTCCTGCATTTAGCTTGTAAGAATTTCCGACTCTGTTCATTATTTTCGGTGGATAATCTTCTCCTTTTTCATTGCTGATGGTAACGCTGACATCAGGGGTGTTGATGGCTTCATAAGCATCGTTATACAATTCCGCTTCGATGATTAAAGGCTCATTTTCCAATATTTTTTTAGTATTGAACACCCTAAATTGACTTTTGTCTTTACGGGCAACTAAATATTGAGCTATCTTTTGTGTCAATTCTTCGATTTGTCGATGATTGTTGTTTTTGACGTAATCAAACAGTTTCCATCGCCAAATACCTTCTCCTAAAAGGATACCGCTTTTTAATCCGTCTTTTTCGTTGAATAGCAATAGTGGATATTTTGTGTTTACTCCATTAATTTTTTGAAAAAACAATACGTTTTTTTCTTGTGCTGTTTTGTAATCTCTTGCAAAAGGTACAAAAACAGGCGGTAATTCGCTGAGTAAATTTTTTAATGATTCGGACAGGGTGAATTTAGAAAACAAAGTGTTGAATTGTGCCGTAGCCGGAATAAAATCATTGGAAGCTTTTACTTGAAAACGTAGTTTTAGGTTGTTAATCTTGTTAAAATCCGTATGTTGATTGATTTCAATAAAGAAAGGGACTTTAGCTTGTTGCAGTTTTTCTATTATTCTATCTCCTTTGGCTGAATGATTGGGAATACCGAATAACATCACCAGACTGTATTTTTTTATTTCGGTTTTTAAGTCGTTAAGTACTACACTTTCGACTTTGTAGTTTTTGTTTTTACTTAGTGTCTCTTTCCAAACGGCAACATCGGGGTGGGGGGCATCGGCTAAAAGTAGAATATTTTGTTTGTTTTCTATTACGGTGATATAAAAATCTTTGGTGTTGTTAATGGTTGTGGCTTCACCGGGAAACTCTGTTATCTTAATTGTGTATTTTAAGTTTCCGCCTTTGTCTGCCGGTAAGACAAAAGAGATGTTTTCTACAGCTTTTTCATGTTGAAAAGCTATTTTTTTTTCTTGAATTTTTTTATCGTTTCTGTAAATGGAAACATTTGCGTTTTTCCCTTTTAAATAAGTAGCCTTGACAACGACCTCTACAGGAAAATCATTTCCTTTGAAAGCAGTTTTGTTATGAAATACGGAATGTATAAGTGCGTCTTTGGGGATTAAGGTGTCGCCCATGGCTATGGTGTAAAAAACGGTGTTTTTTAATTGTTTTGAGGCGTACTCGGGTGATAGCCCTTTGTTGGAAATACCATCGGTAGCCAAAATTATTCCTCCCAAATTACGTCCGTAGTAGGTGTTTTTAATGGTTTGAAATACGCTGGAAATGTCGGTTTGTTTTTGGTTGAATGTTTGGGGTAAACCGTCTTTTATTTCACTGCCGAAAGAAATGGTTTTGACCTCGTATTGTTGGCTTAGTTCTGTTTCTAATTTTTTAAGGTTTTCAAGATAGGTGGTTTGGTAATAACTTGAATCTTTTGTTAGGACGATACTTTGTGAGGCGTCTTGTGCAATGACTAATATCGGTTTTTCGATGATTTGTTCTGTTGTTTTTACAACAGGTTCAAGTAGTAAAAAGGATAATATAAAAACGCTTAAAAAACGTAATGAAGCAAGGCTGTAAATCAGTGTTTTTGCTTGTTCTCCGAAGGATTTTTCCTTTCGGTACAAAAAATAAGAGTAGCCTGTTGCTGTAAGTAAGCAAAAGAGAAGGTACCAATATGGATAATTAAATGCGATCAATTTTTATTTGTTTTTATATTTCTGTTTTTTTCAATTAATTCATTTTCAATATCTTCAATTGACGGGAGTTTTGTTCTTAAATCATTAGGGATTGATTCTGTTAATCGATATTCACTAATTCCTAATGGTTTATTTAGATCTCTTAGTGCATATTCAGCCTCAATTTTGTCTTTCTTTTTGCAAAGTAAAATTCCTATTGAAGGATTATCAGTTTCTTTTTTCAAAATGCTATCAACTGCTGATAAATAAAAATTCAATTTTCCTGCATATTCTGGTTTGAACTTTCCTGCTTTTAGTTCAACAACAACAAAACACCGTAAATCAAGGTGATAGAATAATAAATCAATATAGTAGTCTGTTTCGCTGATTTCTATTTTATATTGGTTTCCAACATAAGCAAATCCTTTTCCTAGTTCTAATAAAAATTCAGTGATATGTTTTGTTAATTCGTTTTCAATTGTTTTTTCTAATGCATCATTTTCAAGTCCAAGAAAATCGAAATAATAGGGGTCTTTTAGCACATTCTTTACTGTATTATGTTGGTTTTCCGGTATTGTATCGTCAAAATTTGTTATTGCTTTTCCTTGTCTTTGATACAATTTGTCTTCAATATGTACTTCTAATATATCTCTTGACCAAGAATTTTTAAGAGTTTTTTGAGCATAAAACAATGCTTCATTAACATTTTTTGTTTTTGAAATAATTAATCTATTTTGCCCCCAGGGGATTTGTGCCACGACTTGTGGCAATATTTCAAACTTTTGAGAATAAAGTAAATACCATTGTCTCATTGCGTAGATATTTCTTCTTGAGAAACCTTTTATTTCAGGAAATTCGTGTTTCAGATCGATTGCCATTTTCTCAATTATCTTACTTCCCCAACCTGATTTATTTTGTTTTGCTACAATTTCTTTTCCTATTTCCCAATAAAGATGAAGTAGTTCTGAATTAGCCGAAAGAGCAATCTTAGTCCTTGTTGAATGGATTTTGGCTTTTATTTGGTCTATCCAAATGTAGTATTCTGATATGTCTATTTTTGTCTTATTCACTGCTTAATAAAAACGAGATTCTACTTTTTTTGCACTTATTTCACCCGCGTTAGGGATAGAACGGCGTGTTTGAACTCCTTTTGGTTTGTTGCATATATGCAAACCAAAAGAGTGAGTAGTGATAGCCCGACCCCTAATTTACAAAAACAACGTTTCGCGAGAGCGAATTGTTGTTTTTGTGAATTAGGGGGAACGCCCAAATTATTTTTAACGCAACATTCCTCCGCAAACGCTATGCACTTGTCCGGTTATGTAACTGCTCATATCTGAGGCTAAAAACAGTGCCATATTGGCTACGTCTTCCGGTGTTCCTGCTCGTTTTAGTGGTATTTCTTTTACCCAACCTTCTACTACGGCAGGGTCTAAAGCTCCCGTCATTTCGGTTTCGATAAAGCCCGGTGCTATGGCGTTGCAACGGATGTTTCTTGAGCCTAATTCTTGTGCTGTGGACTTGGTAAAACCGATGATACCTGCCTTGCTTGCGGCGTAATTTGCTTGTCCGGCATTGCCTTGAACGCCTACGACCGAACTCATATTGATGATGGAACCTTTTTTGTTTTTGAGCATGGTTCTCAACACGGCTTTGGTCATATTGAATACCGATTTTAGGTTGACGTTTACAACGGAATCGAAGTTTTCTTCGGACATTCGCATCAGTAAGCCGTCTTTGGTAATTCCTGCGTTGTTGACAACTATATCAATGTTTCCGAACTCTTTTAGTACGTTATCGACCAATTCAACAGCCGATTGCATCTCTGCGGCATTGGACTTGTATCCTTTGGCTTTTACTCCCAGGGCTTTTAATTCTTCTTCTACCGCTTTGGCTTTTTCTTCGCTACTGACGTAAGTGAAGGCTACGTCTGCTCCTTGTTCTGCAAACTTTAGGGCGATTCCTTTACCTATTCCGCGAGTCGCTCCTGTTATGATGGCTACTTTACCTTTTAACATTTCTCGTTTTATTTTGTTATATTCGTTCTTTGTATTGCTAACCGAAATGTTGACTGAACAACATTCTTTAAAAATCAAAGATAAAAAATTACTTGTATGAAAAGTCTTTTCGCCTTTTTTATTCTCGTTTTACCTGTATCTGTTTTTTCTCAAAGTTGGGTTGACCTTGGTCTAAAAGGGGCTTGGGGTGGTGATTTTGTGTTGAACGGAAACTTGTTTAACGATAATACTTACAATCACAAATTGTCTTCGGGGTATTCGTTTGGTGGGAAGGTTGGTTTTAATTTTAATCAGGAGCACGAGATAACGTTTGATGCAATGTTTACGGCTTTTAAGCAAGGTTTTACTTATTCGGTAGAAGATACTGTAAATGATGTTACAACTAATTATTCTTCGGAATTTGGTTTCAGTGCAGTTAACCTAATCTTAATGTACAGAAGAAATAAAAACGGTAGCTATTTTGAATTTGGTCCTTGTATAAGTTTTTTACAATCTCCTTATTTTAAAGATGATGGTAGTGCGAATGTTATGGGGGCTGATAATTTTAACATGAATAATCAAGGGCTTGTTTTGGGATTTGGTAGTTATATTGTCGGGTCAGAAAACTTTGGTATTACTTCGGGGATAAGAATTACGCAATACCTGGGTGACTTACTTTCGGAGGAGGGCAGAAACAATCTTTTATTTTCATATAAACAATATGATAATTATAAGCCTTACAAAGCGTTGTTTGTAGAGCTTATATTGGAAGCTAATTTCGATTTTGCTTATATGGCTAAAGCTAGTTGCGGGCGGAAAAAGATTTTATTTTTTTAGATGTAGCGTTCTTTCCGATTCTAGTTCTAAAAGAAACTTATCCAACATTCCTTTTTTTACGTGTTGCATGATTATAATTTTCCACCATTGGGGTTGCTCGTCTGAGGTGTTGGGAATTAGATGATAACGTTGGGCTAATTCTCTTGATATGCAATCACTTTTGATGGCTATGATGTTAATATCCGGATGTCTGTAATAGGAAACGCCTAATTTATCCAATTTACCGCAAACGACTTCTGTTCTGTCCAAAAGATGTTGCATCTTTACTGTCCAGCCCATACTTCCGTGAGCCATTAAGGTCATCCAAATGGTTACGGCGTTGGCTCCGGAACGACTACCGCAAATGGTATAATCTTTTCCTGAAACATATTTTGCTTCATCGGTCAATCCGTATTTCATATATCCTTTACGGATAACGAAAATACCGGTGCCGTAAGGAGTTTGCAACATTTTATGTCCGTCAATCGTGAAAGATGTTACGTGAGGATTCTTAAACGTCATGGAGTTGTTCTCGGCAACAAAAGGATAAATAAATCCGCCAAAAGCTCCATCTACGTGTAATTTAAAATTGGTATGGGTTTGGGTTAAATAATCCGTCATTGCGTCAATATCATCTACCGAACCAAACATAGTGGTAGCCATGTTTTGAATGACGATAAAGTAGTTTATACCTCGTTCTTTTGCTGCTGTTATTTTTTGGTCTAAATCTTTTAGGTTTATCAGACGTGTTTCGTTATCCACATCGATGACTATGGATTGAACATTCAAAAGATTAGAGGCTTTGGGCATTGAATAGTGGCTGTCTTCCGAATAAACGAGTGCTATTTCTTCAATTTTAGCATTGAATTCTTGTTGGAAGTAATTGCGATACAACCAAATGGCTTGAATATTAGCTTCTGTTCCTCCGGGTGCAATATATCCGTCTTGGTCATCTTCGTCCCCGCCTAATATTTGTTCGCCACAGAGTTTTATGACTTCTATTTCCAATTGTTGTGTACCTCTAAAAAAAGGCTCTGATTTATCTTTTGTAAGTGTATGGCAACCAATGTGATTGGGGTTGTTAATAAAGGTTGCTAAAAATGGAGAATCCTCCAAAAAAGGAGCTTCCGGATAAAATTCTTCTT
>JALTUD010000128.1 GCA_027047735.1 Flavobacteriales bacterium
TCCACTGTTTTGATAACCTTTATTGGTGTAGAAATCCCACCAATTTGCTTCATATTTTTTATCCACTTGATTTATAATATTCACTTTGTTATAAGGCGTCATATACGCATCAAACGAAAAATTTATCTGGTGTTTTTTTGCATAATCTTCATTGTTGGATAAGTCATAGTTTTTACTTTCAAATGGTTGTAGGGTTAAAGGAGGTAACGCCATTTCTTTAAAATCTTTTTTCTTGAATTTTCTCAATGTTTCTTTATTATTTATAGAAATTTCTTTCTCAATCCATTCAGATTGACTTTTTTTATTGTGTGTAGCTGTACGTTTAGCGTTCTTTCCATTTGCAGCAAGTTGCTCTAAATTATTTAAAGGTAAGTTTTGCTGTTTGAGTTGATGAGTAAGACTTTTTCTTTTGTTCCTACTCTTTTGAAGAGCTCTTTTTTGTTTGTTGTTAGTAGTTATACTGTTTTTGGGGGTAGTAAGGCTAACATTCGTCGTTTGTTGTTCTCTTTTGTCCTCAAAAGCAATTTGTTCTTTTTTATGGCCGCTTTGCTTGAGTTTTTGATTATCTTTTTCAACCGGAGAGAAAGTACGTCTGGTTTTATCAGATGACTTAATCTCTTGTTTTTTTACATTTTTGTTATGATGAGTAGCCGATTCACTTTTCTTTGTTAAAAGTTGGCGGTTCTCTTCTGTTTGACATAGATTAAAGGCTGCAACTCCACTAATGAATATCAAAATAAATAAAGCCTTACTCTTGTGGAAAAACCAAATATTCCTAAAAAACATTTTACGCGACAAACGCTTACCTACCTGTTCGGAAGGTGTAGCCGAAAAGCCCTCAAGGCGTTCCTTTATTAATTTGTCAAATTCATTATTATTCATTGTATCCTAATATTTTTTTCAGCATCTTCCTGCCTTTAGACAGTTGAGACTTTGAAGTGTTTTCCGAAATAGATAAAATCTCGGCAATTTCTTTATGTGAATACCCTTCCAAAACATACAAGCTAAAAACCGTTTTGTAACCCAATGGAAGTTTGTTTAAAGCGTCCATTATTTTGTTTTCAGTTTTTTTAGTATCATCCGGAACAGTAGGGGAGTCAGCTTTTAAGTGAAAATCTTCCACATCTTCAGTAAAATGATGCTTTTTATTCTTTTTATTCTGGCTTAACGTTGTATTCACAACAATTGTTTTAATCCAACTGGTAAGCGAACCGTCCCTTTGTCCTTCAAAGCGAGGAATATTTTTATATATTTTTATAAAAGCCTCTTGCAGAGCGTCCTCAGCCTCTGTTTTATTCTGTGAATAACGCATAGCAATCCCCAACATAGCTCCACTATATCGCTTAAATAACTCATTTTGAGCAGAGCGTTTCCCCTTCTTGCAGCCTTTTATTAAATCTTCTTCCGTCATCTTAATTCGTTCCGAAAGATAAGTAACAAATCGGACGTTTTCAATATTTAGGGCTTTATTCATTCAATTTTCCGTAAGATTCTATTTTAAAAACCATCAGAAAGCACAAAGGTTGCCTGAAAAATTAGAGCAATTTAATATCTAAAAGAAATAGGTATATATTTTGGGCGTTCCCCTCATTAGCAAAACAAACATACCGCTAAGGCGGAACGTTTGTTTTGCCAATGAGGGTCGGGCTATCACTACTCACTCTTTTTGCCCTCAAAAGGAGGAGGGCAAAAAGGAGTTCAAACACGCCGTTCTATCCCTGACGCGGGGCAGGTGAGTGCAAAGAAAACGGAGTTTAGTTTTCTTAGACGATGAAAAATTCTTTTGCATAGCCCCAGCTATGGAAAATAATTTTGAAGAAGTATAAGGAAAATAAAACCGTTTTATTGTGCTCAGATGTCCCGTGTTAGGGATACAATCCCTAACGCAGTTGAGGTAAGTACAAAGAAAATGGAGTTTAGTATTCTTAGACGATGAATATTTTCTTTGCATAGCACCCGCTATGGAAAATTTTTAT
Organism: Flavobacteriales bacterium; assembly: GCA_027047735.1. Taxonomy (GTDB): domain Bacteria; phylum Bacteroidota; class Bacteroidia; order Flavobacteriales_D; family Parvicellaceae; genus S010-51. Next base: position 1,977 of record JALTUD010000128.1, read on the forward strand.
GAAGACGGATAAGGAATCAAAAAACGCTTTATATTGTTTATTTTGCTCGTGTTAGGGATACAATCCCTAACGCGAGTGAAATTGGCGAATAGAAAATGAATTTTAGTTTCTTTAGATGCTGAAAAATAGGATTCTCATTCCAGAAAAATAAAAGAACTCCCTTCCTTCATGCCCTCTGCAAAATCCTCAACCGTTTTTTCATTCATCTCAATCAACATTTTATTTCGCAAAGGTTTGATGATGGCGTGTACCGGACAAGGCTTTTCATCACCGCAAGCAGGCAATCCTATAAAGCACTCATGAAACTTTTCTAATTCACCCAATGCTCCCAATACATCTAAGATAGTTTTCTTCCTATTCTCTTCAGACAAATAAAAACCACCGTTTCTCCCT
>JALTUD010000129.1 GCA_027047735.1 Flavobacteriales bacterium
TAATCCATATCTTCCGGAATCTCAACAATAAATTCCTTTATAAAAGTTGCCACGTTATAATTAGAAACAACTGTAGCTTCCCATTCCTTAATTCCAAGAACTTCCTCTGCTACTTCAATTTCCATATCTTCCTTTACCTTTACTTGGCAAGCAAGGCGCTTATGTGCAGCAATTTCTTTTCTGGAAAAATGAGGTTCTTCCGTTGGTAAGATACTTCCACCACCTTTAGTTACATAACAAGTACATTGCAAGCAAGTACCACCACCACCACAAGCAGAAGGTAAAAATATTCCTTGAGAACCTAAAGTACTCAACAGTGAATTTCCTCCATCTACTTCGACTACTTTTTCACCGTGATTAATATCTATTTTTATTTTTCCGGAAGGAGAAAGTTTAGCTTTCACAAACAATAGTAATACAGTTAAAGATAGAACAACTATCAAAAAAACTGCTACCGATATAATTATAACTTGCATAATATTTAAATGTATTTCTCAATAATAATTTTAAAGTTCAAAACCCATAAACCCAAGGAAAGCTAAGCCCATCAATCCGGTAAGGATAAAAGCCATACCAACACCTTTTAGAGGAGCGGGAACATGTGAATATCTAATTTTCTCTCTAATCGCAGCAATCAAGACAACAGCTATAAACCAACCAACACCGGAACCCAATCCATAGATTGTAGCGTGTCCAATAGTTGGGAATTGTTTTTCCTGCATAAATAAAGCTCCCCCCATTATGGCACAGTTTACCGCAATCAAAGGAAGGAAAATCCCCAACGCACCGTAAAGAGCCGGAGAAAATTTTTCAACTATCATTTCAACTAGCTGTACAATAGAAGCAATTACTGCAATAAACATAATAAAGCTCAAAAAGCTTAAATCCACATCTGCAAATTCTTCCCCCATCCAAGAAAGAGCTCCTTCTTTCAATACATAATTCTCCAGTAAGTAATTGACAGGAATAGTTACCGTTAGTACAAATATAACTGCCGCACCCAATCCAACTGCTGTTTTAACGGTTTTAGACACCGCCAAATATGAACACATTCCAAAGAAGAATGCAAATATCATATTATCGATAAAAGCACTTCTTATAAATAAATTTACTAATTCCATTTTCTTTCTGTTTTAATATTAAAGTTTTAGTGTTCTATCAAACTAGGATTTCTACTTTTTTGCACCCAAATGTAAATTGCAACAATCACCAATGAAGAAGGAGGCAACAACATTAATCCGTTATTCATGTATCCTAATTCATAAAATGAATCCGGCAGAACAGGAATCCCCATTAACTTTCCTGACCCTAGTAGTTCTTTAAAAAAGGCTACAATAACTAAAACCAAACCATAACCTAAACCATTCCCTAAACCATCTAGAGCAGATGCCCAAGGCTTGTTCCCTAAAGCAAAAGCTTCAAGTCTTCCCATGATAATACAGTTAGTAATAATCAAACCTACGAACACAGACAATTGTTTTGACACATCATAAACATAAGCTTTTAGAACTTGATCAACTATAATTACCAAAGCTGCAACTACAACTAATTGCACGATAATTCTAATCTTGCTTGGAATCAAGTTACGCATCGAAGACACGATAACATTTCCAAAAATCAACACTGCCGTAACGGAAATAGACATTACAATTGCGTTACTCATCTGTACCGTTACCGCTAACGCTGAACAAATACCTAATACCTGAATCGTTACCGGGTTATTATCATTTAAAGGGTCGGTAATTAACTTTTTATTTTGCTTAGAAAATAAAGGTTCTTTTTTTGCTTCTTCGCTCATATCTCTATACGATTTCTAAGGTTATTTTTTTGATTTAAAATAGTTGTAATAAACTTCTAAAGTTCTGTCCAACATCTCTTGCACACCTACACTGGTAAATGTACCACCACTAATTCCATCAACTTCATGCACCCCCAATGGTTTACCCGGTTTAATAATTTTAATCGGTGTGTATTTTCCGTTTTCTTCTATAGTTTTTCCAATAAACTGTTTTTCAAAAGCATCTTTTGCAATTTCAGCACCTAATCCCGGTGTTTCTGATTTATGGTCAAAAACAGCTCCGTTTATTGTAACACCATCGTCTTTTAATCCGATATATCCCCAAACAGCAGCCCAAAGACCTTTACCCAACACGGGAACAACATAGACGGTATGACCATCAGCTTGACAAACAAAAAGAGGATAATGTCTATCTTCTTTGTTTTTGATTGTTTTATACTCCTTTAATAAATCAATATTAAAAGCGTCTAGTTCACCTTCGATTGGATCTTGATTGGTTTTTACATCCAATTCATTTCCATTGTAATCTAAAGTTATTCTTTTAACAACACACTTATTAAATTCCTCCCC
>JALTUD010000130.1 GCA_027047735.1 Flavobacteriales bacterium
ACAGCTGTTGGTAATAGGTTTCTACTTTTAGACCGAAGTGTTTTTTTAATGACTTGGTATAACCTAAAATAAAATGACGGCTTTTTGTCATTCCCATATTTTTGTTATGCGGTTTATCATTGCCCGGTAGCACATAGAAATAGGTATAAATCGGTTGCACTTGACTGTGTCTTCCAATACCAACACTTAAAGCTCCTCCTTTTTTCAGCATCCACTTTGCTCCGCCTCGTGGCTCTATGCCCGAAGTAGTATTATTCAAGGTAAAATACGAATAATGTAAACCACCTGTTATTACAAAATTATCGGTAAATTTATGCTTATACGACACATAAGGTTGTAACAAAGCAAACTGCGGGTTATCGTTCCAACGCACATTCCATACATAGGTAGCGGTATCGATTATACTGTCATGAAAAGAGCTCATATAGTAATCAGCGTTAAAGCCGGCTTTTACCACTCCTTTTTTGCTTACTTTAGAGTTTATATAAGTTGAATTGGTAATTCTCTTTGTATTAAAATGAAAACGCATATAATCAATGATAGAATCCAATTCATAAACATCACCTACTACTCTTCTGTAGATTAATTCATGATGAGCATACTGATCGGCAACGGACATAGCCAACGTCGATTTCAGATAAGTTTTTTCATTTAAAGGTTGCGAATAGGTTACACCTCCAACGCCCATCCCTGTCTTAAAAATCTGGTCTTTATCATTGGTGGCATAGACATCTAATTTTGAAGCATCTTTTTGGTCGCTAATTTTTATATTTACCGAACTCAAACCTCCCATTGACCAAAAGGACAAATTTCCTCCGTTCTTTAAAGGGAAATTAAACTTAAAATTCATATCCTGATAGTAAGGAACAGCGTCTGTACCTAAGTTAATCCCTAATTTATTAAACAAAACCAAGGTAGAATAACGGTACATCATTAAAAATGAAGCTCCATTTCCTTTTTTCCCCAAAGGACCTTCGGCAGCCATTTCAGTTCCAAACAAACCAAACTGACCGGTAAACTCATAGTTTTCGGTATTTCCTGTTCTCAATCTCAAATCAAAAACCCCCGATAAACTATTTCCATATTCAGCAGGAAAAGCTCCCGTAAAAAAATCACTATTTGCCAATGATTTATTGTTGATAATACTCACAGGTCCTCCCGTAGAACCCGATACAGCAAAGTGATTCGGATTAGGAATATCAACCCCTTCTACTCGATACAAAACTCCCAAAGGAGAGTTCCCTCTTACCACAATATCATTCCGGCTATCATCAGATCCTTGAATACCCGCAAAATTACTCGCCATTCTCGCAGGGTCACCCCTACTTCCTGCATATCGTTCCGTCTCTTCAACCGAAAATACTTGAGCACTCACCATCGCCATTTCATTTTTAACATCCCTCCCATTGCTAGATTCTATCACCACCTCGTCCATCAAAGTGGAAGACTCTTCCAACTGAATATTTAACACCACCTCTTTTCCTGAATTTACCACCACCGTAAGTGTCTGAGGTGTATAACCTAAATAGGTAACTTTCAATTGCTGACGTCCCAAAGGAACATTTTCAATCTTAAATTTCCCATTCATATCCGTTGCAGCCCCCAACAACTTGGATGTATCAGAAATTACAACCACATTCACCCCCGGAAGCGGATAATTAGACTCCAAATCTACGACTGTGCCCTTAACTGTTTGTTGAGCAAAAGCAGAAGAAACCAGCAGTGCCAACAATGCAAACAATAATCTTTTCATAAAAATATAAACATAAAAACATTATCGACTCTCAATACAGGGGCAATAAAACTTGAATCGATTATAGGGGCGAAACTATTAAAATATTCTGAAAAATAAGATGTAAAATGTAGAAAAAGTATATTGTGGGCGTTCCCATTACGTCATAAAAAAGTAGCCCCAATCACAAATCCCCACGCCACACTACTTTTCAACGCCGTAATGGTCGGGCTATCCACTATATCTTTTGGGTTGCATATACGCAACAACCCAAAAGGATGCCGTTACTATCCCTAACGCAGTTGAGGTAAGTGCAAAGAAAATGGAATTTAATGTTCTTAGACAATGAATAAAAATTTTGCTTATGCTCAAAACAATAAACTTTAAGAATTTTTGAATCTTTCTTTTTCTCAATACTGTCCTTGTAAAATTTTGTAGTAACTCGTTACAACAAAAATTTTACGCCTAAGTCTTGAAAAAAATAAATTCTTCAAATTCTCCATAAAGTTCATTGCATTGAGCATAGCCCCAGCTATGGAAAGAAAATATGAAGAAGTTATTTACAGTTTGTGTATAAAAGTGAAATTAGATTATTTTCTTTTCAATCTAGGCATTTTTAAGAAGCATAGCCGTAG
>JALTUD010000131.1 GCA_027047735.1 Flavobacteriales bacterium
GATTTTTGTGCAGGAGCCGCAACAATTACACCGACCTTAACCAATTGTTCGTGGGTTGCCGGCACGTCAAATAATGCGACACAAACGATGCCCGGTTGTTCGGGTAATGCCGATGATGATGTTTGGTACACTTTTGTTGCCAACAGTTCAACAATGACCATAAAAGTTGACCCAACCCCCGGTTATGACCCGGTGATTCAAGTGTTTTCCGGCACAGGATGTTCGGGAGCTTCTTTAGGATGTCGTGATGTAAACGGATTAAATGGAGATGAAGAAATCACCTTAAACAACTTAACGAGTGGAAACACCTACACTTTTAGAGTATATCATTACGGTGTAGGTTCGGGAAGTTCAAATTTTAATGTTTGTGTAACGGGATTAGCTCCGGCAACGAATAATACGCCATGTAATGCGTTTGCTTTGCCAGCTGTTACACCTTCTTGTAATTTTCAAACCTATACTAATTTAGGTTCTGCCGGATCAAATATTTCTGCACCAAACGGTTGTGGTGGTTCAGCTCCTCATCAAGGTGGTTACCAAGGTGGTGATGTGTGGTTTTCTGTAGTTGTTCCTCCAAGTGGAGAACTGGATATTCATACGTTATCGATGGATTTTTCTGATGGAGCAATGGCTTTATACAGTGGTTCTTGTTTTGCTCCTGTTTTAGTGGCTTGTGATGATGATAATGGTGTTGGTAGCATGCCTTATATCAATCAAACGGGGTTAACACCGGGAGCAACAATGTACATTAGAGTTTGGGAATATGGAAATAATAATAATGGTAAATTTGGTCTTTGTGTTTCAACTCCTTCCAATGACAATTGTGCTAACGCTCAATGGATTTGTGATTTGAATGGTTACGGAGGAATAACAAGCTCTGCTTATACGATTGATTTGCCTAGTAATATGACAGGAACCGGACAAAATGGAGTGCCTAATTCAAATCCTAATGCTCCTTTTGGTCAAAATTATTCAGGGAATAGTCCTAATTCACCTATACAAATTGACAATAACAGTTGGTTGGCTTTTACCGCTAATGCCAATACTGCTCAATTTTGGGTTACCGTTCACTCTTGTCAGAATAATAACGGAATGCAGATGCAGATTTTCCAAGGGACAAATTGTTCTAATTTTATAGCGGTTTCAAATATGTTGGAAACCACCAATTCACAAGCGATTACCGCAACCGGATTAATTCCCGGACAAACGTATTACATTATGGTTGATGGTTTTGCGGGAGATATTTGTTCTTATACCATTTCGGCAACAAGTGGGGTTGATGTAGTAGAAGCTATTCCACAAAATGACTACTTATGTGCGGGAAATTCAACGTCTATTACTGCCCAAGTTTCCGGGAATACTAGTAACCTAACTTATTCTTGGACTTCTACGCCTCCTGGAAGTTATCCGGCTACACAAACAATAAATGTTACTCCAAGTGCTAATACGGTTTATCAAGTAAGTGTAAGTGGCATGTCTAACTGTGGCGGAGTCGTAACTACCGCAACCTGCTTTATTACGGTTGATCCTAATCCTACGGCTAATATTACTTATTCTCCCACTCCTGTTTGTGCGGGTTCTCCAATTACATTAAATGGAAACCCTACCGGTGGTTCAGGAATTTATACGGCTCATCAATGGACAGGAACCGGAGCTAGTTTCTTAAATAGTACAACTTCTGCTACACCAACGTTTATGCCTACTACAAGTGGTTCTTATACTTTTAATTATCAAGTTACCGATTTATGGGGATGTATCGGTACGGCAAGTACAACTATAAATGTATTACCGGTACCGGATGCAAGTTTTATTCTTTCTAATACTACATTTTGTGATGGAGATGCTCCTGTAAATATGGTTCCGGCTACTGCGGGTGGAGTTTTTACAGCTTCACCAAGTAACCCAAACCCTATTAGTGGAAATTCTTTTGACCCTTCGGTAGCAGGGGCGGGTACTACACAAATTACTTATTCTATCAGTGGGTCTAACAACAGTTGTCCGGCTAGTACTACACAATCGGTTACGGTAAATGCAACGCCTGATGCCACAATTACTACGCCTACATCATTTTGTTCAACAGATGCTCCTGTAACGCTTACGGCTAATACTCCGGGAGGAACGTGGACCGGACCGGGTGTTTCAAATGGTGTATTTTCGCCAAGTGTAGTTGGTGACGGTACTTATACGGTTCACTATTCTGTTACTACAAATGGTTGTTCAAATTCTGCTGATGCCACAATAACAGTATCGGGTAGCTTAGACCCAACTATTACTTCGACCGGACCTTATTGTCCAACCGGAGGAATTATTAATCTTACTGCGACAGATGAAGGTGTGTGGAGTGGTCCGGGTATTGTCAATACTGC
>JALTUD010000132.1 GCA_027047735.1 Flavobacteriales bacterium
GGTGGTGTCCATTCAAATCCGTCGGGTGCTGTTCCGTTAAGCGTTGTACTTTCGCCTATTGCAATGGATACGTCTTGACCTGCATCTACGGTGTATTCTACGCCTAATCCCGTGGCTACGATATTGAATGTACAAGATGCGGGGTTGGTTACACCTGCACCATTTAAATCTCCATCGACTAACACGTAATAAGTGGTATTGGGCAATAAATTCGGAGCTGAAAGAGAAAAATCGGTGGATTGATTGGATTCGCAATTGGAAACGGCGGTGTAGGTTGACGCATCACAAGGGGTGCTTGCCAAAACGACCACGGCTTGTATTTCGTTATCGTAGGTGGGGTCGTTGTTGCAATTGATATTGGAAAAATTAACCGACACGTCTCCGCCTTGATCGTTGGTGGTAAAGCTAAACCATACGGTATTGTCCAAGGCAAAACAGAAATCGCCTGCTGTTGAACTTCCGTCTGAACAGCCTGCACATGCGGATACTGTTGCATCCGTATTGGTTGCTAAAACGGGTTGATTGCCACAAAGTGTTGTTGCGTTAGCACAATCGTCGTTGGCGGGTTGTGCCCAAGAAAATTGAGCAATAAACAACATTAATATAAAAGGGATAATCTCTTTCATGTATTATCGATGTATTAAAAATTCAGGGGCTTGAGCTAGGTTAATTTCCTCTAAACGTTCTTCGGCACAACGAAAAGTCCTGCTGGGGAAATTCTGCATCATATCGTAGTCGTGTGTTGCCATAATTACGGCTTTGCCGTTATTGCTTATGTCGAATAGGATTTTCATGATTTCGTTGGTGGTTTCGGGGTCTAGGTTTCCTGTGGGTTCATCGGCTATGATGAGTTCGGGGTCGTTGATTAATGCCCGGGCTATGGCTACTCGTTGTTGTTCTCCTCCTGAAATTTGGTGCGGAAATTTATTCTCACTCCCTTGCATACCTACTTTTATCAGTAGCTCTTGAACTTTTTGATTCATTTTGCTTTTGTCTTTCCAACCGGTGGCTTTCATGACAAACAGCAAGTTGTCTTTTATACTTCTGTCGGACAACAATTGAAAATCTTGAAAGACAATGCCCAATTTTCTTCGTAAAGCTAAGATGTTCTTTCGTTTAATTTTAACTAAGGAATAACCTGCAACTCTCGCCAACCCTTCCTTTATTGGAATATCACCATAGAGTGCTTTTAACAAAGAACTTTTACCGCTTCCTGTCTTTCCTATCAGATAGATAAATTCGCCACGACTTACGTCCAAAGAAATATTTCTAAGTACAACTTGTTCGTGTTGGCGAAGGGTTACTCCATCTATGTATATGATTTTATCGTCATTCATCGGCTTAGTTCTTCATCAGCTTTAGGTAAAAATCTTTATCGCCTTCAAATCCGTTGCACTCTATCATTTTGTAATTTACCGTTTCGTGTTCTTCTTTTCCTTTGAGTGTTCCTTTGTATTTACTCGCCCATTCTTTTACGCAGATGATTTTTTCATCTTCGGGCAATTGGGCACAATGGCAATAATCATCTGCAATTTGTTCGGGCGTGTAATGAGTTTGACAAGAGTAAAAACCTATACAACTCGCTATTAGAACGAAATTTCGCATATTTTATTTTTTGTCTTCGGGAACTTTGCGATCTTCTTCGATACAACTGTATAGTAATTCCGCCATATTGGCTTCGTCCTTTGTCATTTCATCAAAGGAATTGTATTGATTCATGGCTTTTGATAAAGCACACGAACAAAAACGGTCGCTTAACTTTTGTTTTTGGCAATCCTCGATGAATTTATCTTTGTCTTGCTTTGTCCACGAGCTACAAGATGCTAATGTTGCGATGCTTATGACTACAAGTATGTTTTTTATTTGCATAGTTAAATTGGTAATAAACAAGTTCAAAAAGCTAAGTTAAACAATCCATTTTATTTTTTGAGTTTATTTTTCAATTCGTTTTTAAAAAGATTGAACATAGGTTTGGTGTGGGTTGAAATATTGAAACTTTGACGAAAGGAAAGACTGTCGGTTCCGAATTGCTTTAGCAAGGTATCTTTTACACATTGAAATACCGAATCTTTTATCTGCGTGTAAGACAGATTATCGTTTAGAATGATTCCTGCGACAAGGGTATCTTCTATCAGAAGATGCATGAGTTTGATGCGGTTTAGAGGGACTATTGCGGGTAGTGTATCGGTTATATTGACGTAATCTCTATCTTTTAGCACCAGATTTTCTTCTACTTGGATATAGACTTCTTCCAAAAGTTTCGGGTGAGCGGAATAGTATTTCAGGTTATCTCTGTATTCTTTTTCCGTAATGCCGTAGCGATCAAAAATTTCTTTGTAATAGTTTTCGGCACTATCCATAATAAAAACCTGATTCACTGAATTGTCGTTTAAATGACCTTCGATGAGTTGGACATCGGTCATTAGTTTTATGAACTCTTCTTTACTCAGGGCTTGTTCTTTGGGCGGGATAAAGTCGTTTTCTTCACTTTCGGAAGAGCAAGAGAATAATCCGATTGTTAATGATGATATGAGTAATAAACAGGTAGTATATTTCATAGGTGGTTGGTTATATTAATTTTTGCGTTAGGGATTGTATCCCTAACGCGAGTAAAATAGACGGTATAAAGCGTTTTTTGATTCCTTATCCATCTTCATAAAAATTTTCCATAGCTGGGGCTATGCAAAAGAATTTTTCATCGTCTAAATAAACTAAAACTCTTTTTCTTACCGCTCATTTCACTGAGACCTAGTAGGTTTTGAAAACCTACTAGGTCTGAAAAAAGATTAGTCTCGCGTTAGGGATAGGAACGGCATCCTTTTGGTGTGTTGCATATATGCACACCAAAAGATATAGTGGATAGCCCGACCCCAATCTGCAAAAACAACGTTTCGCGAGAGCGATATGTTGTTTTTGCAGATTGGGGGAACGCCCATATTATTGTTATTGTTACACATGTTTTAATTTTTCTTTTAGGTATTTTGCGGTGTATGATTCTTTGTTTTGTGCTAATGCTTCGGGGGTGCCGGCAAAGATAATGTTTCCGCCTTGGTCGCCTCCTTCTTTTCCCATATCGATTATCCAATCGGCACATTTGATTATCTCCATATTGTGCTCGATAACGAGGACGCTATGCCCTAAATCAAGTAAGGAATAAATAGCGGTGAGTAATTTATCAATATCATGAAAATGTAAACCGGTTGTCGGTTCATCAAAAATAAAGAGAGTCTTTGCAGGATTGTTTTTGCGGGATAGAAATGATGCCAATTTTATTCGCTGTGCCTCTCCTCCGCTCAAGGTGTTTCCTGCTTGACCTAACTGAACATATCCTAACCCTACGTCTTGCAAGGGTTTTAGTTTGGTGATGATTTTTTGCTCTTGTTTACCTAAGTTTTGAGCAAAAAAATCGATGGCATCATCGATGGTCATTGTGAGTACATCGTAGATATTTTTCCCTCGATAATGTACGTCTAACACATCTTCTTTAAATCGTTTTCCTCTGCATACTTCACATTCTAAATGAACATCTGCCATAAATTGCATGGAAACGGTTATTTGACCTTCGCCTTCGCAAGCATCGCAACGACCGCCCGGCACATTAAAACTAAAATGTTTCGGGGTAAAACCATTGACTACCGATAAAGGTTGCCCGGCAAACAAGGCTCTGATTTCATCATAAGCCTTAACATAAGTAACGGGATTGGAACGGGAACTTTTTCCAATCGGATTTTGGTCAACAAATTCTATTTTTTTAATGTCTTTCCAATCGCCTTTTAACGTTGCGTAATTTTTAGTCAGAAAAGAAGTTCCCTCTATTGCTTTTTTGATTGCCGGGTATAGAATCTGCTTGACTAACGTAGATTTCCCGCTACCACTCACTCCGGTTACAACGGTTAGACACTCCAAAGGAATTTCTACATCCAAATTATGGATATTATTTTGTTCTGCTCCCGTAAGAATAATGCTTTTGTTCCATGTTCTGCGAGGTGAAGGAATTTCTATTTTTCGTTCTCCTGTGAGATACTGTGCTGTCAGACTATTTTCTGCTGTTTTCAGCTCATCTAAGCGACCTTGAAAAACTACTTCTCCTCCAAAAGTTCCTGCTCTTTCTCCCATATCGATAATTTCATCGGCGGATTGCATAATCTCTTCATCGTGTTCTACTACGATAACCGTATTTCCGACATCGCGAAGTGCCAACAGCACCTTTAACAGACGTTGCGTATCTCTGGGATGAAGACCGATACTGGGCTCGTCCAAAATATACATTGCTCCGACCAAACTGCTTCCCAAAGAAGTGGCTAAGTTTATCCGTTGAGACTCTCCTCCGGATAAAGTATTTGATTTTCTGGATAAGGTCAGATACCCCAAACCAACATCACTTAAAAATTGTAAGCGGGATTCTATCTCTATCAACAATTGTTTGGCTATGAATTTATCCCTGTCGCTAATATTTAAATTCTTAATTCTTTGCAGAGCCTCATCAATACTTACAGAAGTAATATCGGTTATGGAATAACCTCCTACTTTCACATATCCGGCATCTTTTCTCAGGCGTGTCCCTTTGCAATCGGGGCAATCGGTTCTCCCTCTGTAACGACTAAGCAAGACGCGAAACTGTATCTTATAAGATTGAGATTCTACCTCTTTAAAAAAAGCATTTAACCCTTCAAAATACTGATTTCCCGTCCAAAGCAATTGTTGCTGTTCTTCGGTTAAATCTCGAACAGGTTTATGAACGGGGAAATCGAATTTATGGGCATTCATAACCAACTGCCTGTTCCACCAACTCATTTTTTCCCCTCGCCAACACGCTATGGCTTCTTCATAGATAGAAAGATTTTTATCGGGAATGACTAAATCGGGGTCTATGCCCAACACTTGACCAAAACCCTCACAAGTGGGGCAAGCTCCGACAGGATTGTTAAAGGCGAAAAAATTCGGTGTAGGTTCTTCAAATTTTATTCCGTCCAACTCAAATTTATTGGAAAACGTACGTTCGATTATCTCTTCTCCAAACAAAAGCACTTTACACGTGCCTTGCCCCTCCAAAAAAGCCGTTTCGATAGACTCTGCCAACCTCGCTTTGGCATCATCATCCCATTCTTTTTTGACTAATCTGTCGATGAGTAAATCCAAAGATTGTTGTTCAATGGTTTCATTGTTTAACAAACTTTCCAACTTGATAATTTTCCCATCCGAATACCCTCTGGAAAAACCTTGCCCGATTAAAATTTCTATTTGTTTTTTTAATGTACGCCCGATAGGAAGAACAACAGGCGAAACAATGACAAATTTAGTTTTGTCTTTTACCTCATCAAGGTAAGCTATAACATCATTAACGCCTTCTTTTTTGACTTCTTTTCCCGAAACAGGCGAAAAAGTTTTCCCAATCCGGGCAAAAAGGATTTTCAGATAATCATAAATCTCGGTAGAAGTTCCAACGGTACTACCTGAATTGGTTGTATTTACTTTTTGCTCAATGGCAATAGCCGGTGCTATACCTTTAATATTGTCAACATCAGGTTTATCTAATCTCCCCAAAAACTGACGTGCGTAGGAACTTAAACTTTCTACATATCTTCGTTGCCCTTCGGCATATAAGGTATCAAAAGCCAAAGAGGACTTCCCTGATCCGGAAAGCCCTGTAATAACCGTCAACTTATTCCTCTGAATAGCGACATCTATATTTTTAAGATTGTGAACACGAGCTCCTTTAATTAAAATTTGAGAGCGTTGTTTCTTTTTTTTAGTGTCTGGCATAACACTCTCCTTTATCCGTTTTCTTTGAGTGCTTCTACTACTTTATTTTCGATTTCTTCCATCAATTCCGGATTATCTTCCAATAATTCTTTTGCGGCATCTTTTCCTTGACCTAATTTAATATCGCCGTAACTGTACCACGAACCACTCTTTTTTATCACGTCAAATTCAACACCTAAATCAATGATTTCTCCTAATTTGGAAATACCTTTCCCGTATAAAATATCAAACTCTGCCATTCTAAACGGAGGAGCTACTTTATTTTTTACAATTTTAACACGGGTTCGGTTACCTAAAATTTTATCTCCATTTTTAATTGCGGTAGAACGCCTGATATCCACACGAATCGAAGCGTAAAATTTAAGAGCATTCCCACCGGTAGTTGTTTCGGGATTACCAAACATCACTCCTATTTTTTCTCTTAATTGGTTGATAAAAATACAACAAGTATTCGCTTTGTTGATTGACCCTGTCAGTTTACGAAGAGCCTTTGACATCAATCGTGCTTGTAACCCCATTTGACTATCTCCCATTTCGCCTTCAATCTCAGCTTTAGGCGTAAGAGCCGCAACAGAATCAATCACTAGAATATCTATTGCACCCGAGCGAATCAAGTTATCCGCTATTTCCAACGCTTGTTCACCATTATCCGGTTGAGAAATTAACAAATTATCAATATCCACTCCCAAAGCCTTTGCATAATAAGGGTCAAAAGCATGTTCCGCATCTACGATGGCTGCAATACCTCCATTTTTTTGAGCTTCGGCAATAGCGTGAATCGCCAAAGTCGTTTTTCCTGAAGATTCAGGGCCGAAAATTTCTACAATTCTACCTTTAGGAAATCCTTGCACTCCCAACGCACGGTTAATCGTAATTGAACCGCTTGAAATTACATCCATTTCTTCAATCGCTCTATCTCCCAATCGCATTACCGAACCTTTACCATAACTCTTATCCAAACGCTCTAATGTTGCTTGCAATGATTTCAGTTTATTATCCTCTACTTTTTTATCTGTTTTCTTAGCCATCTCTTTTGTTTTAATTATTTGATGCAAATATACCATGACACTCCGTAAAAACTTTACGGACTAATATATCAAATTTTATTTTATCTCCAAAATCTGCTCCGCGTGAGCTTTGGTTTTCACCTTGTCGATAATTTTTTCAATAATTCCATCTTCGTTGATTACATAGGTTTTACGAATAATCCCTTCGTATTCTCGCCCCATAAACTTTTTCAATCCCCAAGCATCATAAGCCCTAAGAATCGTTTTATCTTCATCAGCAATCAAACTAAAAGGTAGATTATATTTCTCGGCGAACTTTTTATGCCGGGTAATACTGTCCGCACTAACTCCAACAACTTCATAACCTTTTGAAAGCAATAATTCATAATTATCCCGTAAGTTTTTTGCTTCCATCGTGCAACCGGGAGTATTGTCTTTCGGATAGAAATAAAGCACTAACTTTTTCCCTTTAAAATCCGATAATTTTACTTCTTTCTCGTGTTGGTCTATTCCTGAAAAATCAGGGGCTTTGTCTCCTACTTGTAGCATATTTATTTTTTTTATGAAGGTAATAATTTTATTCTGTTAATTCTTGCATAATAACATCTTTCTCCGCCTCTAAAGTTTCCCAAGTTGTCATCTCCCGTTCTAAATCAGCTCGTAGTACATCTAACTCTCCAAAAATCGGATGATTGGGTTCTTTTGAAAAATCAATGGTATTAACCTCTGCTTCTTTCTCTCCAATCTTACTTTCTAATTTATCAATATTTTTTTCAACTTTCGCTATATTCTTTTTTAGTTTATCCAACGTCTTGTTTAGGTTTCGCGTATCATTTTCAGACAATACTTTTTTCTTCTTTTTTGCAGTACCGCTCTTTGCCGATTTTACGTTATCGTTATTTTCTTTAGCAATTTTTTCCAAACGTTCTTTTACCGACTCAAAATAAATACTGATATTGTTATCTTTAATATAATACAGCCTATCACTCAAGCCCTCTAAGAAATCTCTATCGTGCGAAACCAATAACAAGGTTCCCGTGTATTCTTGCAAAGCGTTTTTAAGCACTTCTTTGGAAACAATATCCAAATGATTGGTAGGCTCATCCAATACTAAAAAAT
>JALTUD010000133.1 GCA_027047735.1 Flavobacteriales bacterium
GTTCATTAGGATGTAATTTTTGAGCAATAGCTCTGCTTAAATGATGGCAAAATTTACCCAAACCGCTATTAGGTCTTTTTAATTTTTCTAAATCTAAACATACTTTCGGCATAACGTGCTAAAGGTAAAAGAATTAAAAGAGTTGATGAAATTTTTAATCAACTTCTTTGAATGAGAGGTGTCAAAACAGAAAAGGTTTTTGTATTTTTGCCGTAGCAATTTTGTGTTTGCAGAAAAAAAATCGCAAAAATGTAACCTATTTTGAGAGGAAGCGTATCAGCCCCTCCATTTAGGATAAAGAGTAACAAATAGAAAGTAAAATTGGAAGAAATAAATAAACATATTTACCACTTGCTGTTTTTACACGATTGTGTGATTATTCCCGGTATGGGAGGCTTTGTCGGGCAGTATCAATCTTCTGATTTGCACGAAGCTACCCGCATTTTTATTCCGCCTGTAAAAACAATTTCTTTCAACAAACATCTGATAAATGATGACGGGCTTTTGATTCACGAACTTGCATCAAAACAAGGTTTGGATTATGCCAAGGCTTCCGAACTGGTTACTCAATATGTAGAGGACTTAAAGAAAGAGTTAGCCGAAAAACACAGAGTAGAACTGGAAAAAATAGGAACGCTTTACACCGAAAGCGGTATAATTAAATTTATACCTTCCGATACTAATTTTTCCATACAACACATAGGTTTACCTGTTGTAAAGGCAGTAAAAATAGAGAAGAAAAAAGTAGAGCAAATTCCGGTTGTTCCGATTCAACAAGAAAAATCTGAAAAGGTCGAAGAAAAACCAATAGTGGAACTTCACTCTACCCCCGAAAAATCAAATAAAAATTGGTGGTGGGCGGTTGCCGTATTGATACCAATATTATTTTACTCGGCGTGGGTGCCGATGAAAACCGGATTGCTTACGAATCCGCAAAATTTTCATTATTCCGATTTAAACCCGTTTACTTTTCAGAAAGTTAAACAATACAAACCATTAGTGTTGGAGAAAACCGAATCGATTGATTGGCTAAAAGGTAACACTTACAGCAATACGGAAGTCGAAAGAGTAGATTTAGACAGGGATACTTACCTATATGTCGGTATAGTTGAACCTGTTCAGCACGAAGCCGATACCACTTATGTCGAATTACCGAAACCTAAAAAAGAAATCAAGAAGAACAACGGTGCGTATCATTTAATAGGAGGATGTTTCAGCAAAAAAGAAAACGCCAATAATTTCATAGAAAAGATGAAAAATTTGGGGTATGATGCCAAAATAATCGATACCAACAAGGGTCTTTTTAGAGTTTCCGTAGGTGATTTCTTTAAGCGAAAAAAAGCCAAAGAAATAAAACAAAAACTGAAAGAAGAACAGGATATTAGTTCTTGGATTTTGAAGAAGTAGAGGAATAAAAATAAAGAAAGTATTTAAAAGCATCTGTTTACAGGTGCTTTTTTTGTTTGTAAAATATTCATTTTCAGTAGTTAAAAAAATAAATGTAAATTTTATTAAAAAAGACTGTAAGGTTTTTTCTCATTGTACAACCAACAGGTAAACCATTTCAATGTTTTAAACACACACAATATGAAAAAAGGAAAAATCATCGGACTTATAGTCTTAGCAGGAATCATAATAGGAGGAGGAATTTTTAGTTATATGTGGTTTATGCCACACCGCGACGTACAAGCATCACCAATCGATATAGAAATTACTTCCGATAAATTAGTGCAGGAGTATTTGGACGATGCCGAAAAAGCTAACGAAAAATACTTACAAGACGAAGGCGATTCAAAAATTTTGGCAGTAACAGGTACAGTATCCGGAATCGAGGAAGATATGAATCAACAAAAAGTAGTCTATCTAAAAAGCGGAACCGATGCAAAAGTCAGTTGCACATTCACCAAGGAAACCAATCCTAATGCCGAACACCTGAAAGTAGGCGACAAAGTAAAAGTAAAAGGAGTAATCCGTGCAGGAGCATCTTACGACGAAGACTTGGAAATGTACGAGGACGTAATTATGGAAAAATGCGATGTATTAAAGTAAAATAAATATTAGGGCGTTCCCATTACGGCATAAAAAAGTTATTTCGTTGCACTACATAACTTTTTAACGCCGTAATGGTCGGGCTATCACTACTCGCTCTTTTGTGTTGCATATATGCAACAACACAAAAGGAGCTCAAACACGCCGTTCTATCCCTAACGCGGGACAGGTGAGTGCAAAGAAAACGGAGTTTAGTTTTCTTAGACGATGAAAAATTCTTTTGCTTATGCTCAAAACAATAAACTTTAAGAATTTTTGAATCTTTCTTTTTCTCAATACTGTCGTTGTAAAAT
>JALTUD010000134.1 GCA_027047735.1 Flavobacteriales bacterium
GGTAAATAGAAAAATAAAACAATAAACTGCGGCACGCACCATAGCCCTGGCCGTTGTGCTTCATACAAGAAAGACCGAACATAATACAAAATTGACAGGAAAATTAAAATATGAGAAGTGAAATAAAAGAATGGAAAAATAATAACAAAGAAAAGGCCCTCGCTTCGCATTTTTTTAAATTTCTCTGCCTACCCACATTTGGCACATTTGCAAAGCCGCACGAGCCGACCGACAACCAAAACTTTACAAAAGAGCCAAATCTTGCCAACGCTCTATTGACGAGTAGCTTAATAATGAAAAATAGGAATAGCTATGATAGATAAGAAAACATTATCGGAACGAGATATTTGCACTAAGTTTATAACTCCTGCAATAAAAAAAGCAGGTTGGAATACACTGACACAACTACTTGAAGAAGTTTCTTTTACTGACGGTAAAATTTATGTTAGAGGAAAAATGACTGCAAGAGGTGCAAAAAAGCGAGCCGATTACATTCTTTACTATAAACCAAATATTCCAATTGCAATTGTAGAAGCAAAAGACAATAAACATTCTGTGAGAGCAGGAATGCAACAAGCACTTGATTATGCTCAAATATTAGATATTCCTTTCGTTTTTAGTAGTAACGGAGACGGATTTTTGTTTCACGACAAAACACAAATATCTGGAAATATTGAAACCGAATTAGACAATGATAGTTTCCCAAGTCCGCAAGAACTATGGACGAAATACAAACAATATAAGGGCATTGAAACACCCGAAGCTGAAAAAATAGTTGAACAAGATTACTATTTTGACGGTAGCGGAAGAACACCAAGATATTACCAACAAAATGCTGTAAACAGGACCGTTGAAGCAATTGCCAAAGGTCAAGACCGTATTATTTTGGTGATGGCAACAGGAACAGGAAAAACCTACACAGCTTTTCAAATTATTCATAGACTTTGGAAAAGTGGAAAAAAGAAAAGAATACTATTTCTTGCCGACCGTAACGTACTAATTGATCAAACTCGCAGAGGCGATTTTAAACACTTCAAAGACAAAATGACGGTGATAAAACACCGTATGATTGACAAAAGTTATGAAGTTTATTTGGCATTATATCAAGGCTTGACTGGTGCTGATGAACAAGCAGATGCTTATAAACAATTTTCACCTGAATTTTTCGATTTAATCGTAATTGACGAGTGCCATAGAGGAAGTGCAAAAGAAGATAGTGCTTGGCGTGAAATTCTAACCTATTTCAAAAAAGCCACTCATATTGGTTTAACTGCAACACCAAAAGAAACTGATACAGTTTCAAATATTGAATATTTTGGCGAGCCAGTTTACACATACTCACTGAAACAAGGAATTGACGATGGATTTTTAGCTCCTTACCGTGTTGTTCGTGTAAACTTAAATGTTGATACCGAAGGCTGGCGACCTGAACAAGGGAAAAAAGACAAAGATGGAAACGAAGTTGAAGACCGTGTCTACAACCGAAAAGATTTTGATAGAAATTTAGTAATTGAAGAAAGAACACAAGCTGTTGCAAGAAAGTTAACCGAGTTTATGAACGGTTACGACCGTTTTGCAAAAACAATTGTGTTTTGTACAGATATTGACCACGCTGAAAGAATGCGTACAGCTCTTTCAAATTTGAATAGTGATTTAGTGGCTAAAAACCATAAATACATTATGCAAATTACGGGTGATAATGACGAGGGGAAACGAGAATTAGACAATTTTATAAATCCCGAAGAACGCTATCCTGTAATTGCTACAACTTCTGAATTGATGACTACTGGCGTTGATGCTCAAACTTGCAAAATAATTGTTTTGGATAGTGAGATTAAATCAATGACCAAGTTCAAACAGATTATCGGCAGAGGAACACGAATAAATGAAGAGTTTAATAAATTATACTTTACCATTCTTGATTTTAGGAATGTAACTGATTTATTTGCCGACCCCAAATTTGATGGCGACCCAATCAGAGTAAAACCAGTTTCAGAAAATACCGATTTAAGCACAATAATTGATGAAGAGGAAAACGACACTTCACCAATTATTGATGAAATTTCGGGAGAAGAAATTGAGATTGAACCAGAAATCAGACAACCCGAGCCACAAACTACAACGGATAAAATTAAAGAGCCACGACAAAAAGTTTATGTAAACGGTGTTGATGTTTCTATTCTGATAAGTCGTGAAATGTGTTTTGACAATGATGGAAAACCAATCACGACAAGTTTAAAAGACCATACCAAAGAATTGATTAAAGGGCAATATGCTTCGCTTGATGATTTTTTAAACAGATGGAACAGTACGGATAAAAAAGAAGTAATAATAAAGGAAT
>JALTUD010000135.1 GCA_027047735.1 Flavobacteriales bacterium
CTACCTGTTCTTCCTCTCCTTTCCATTTTAAGAAAAATGATTTTAATATTTCTTTTTGTTCTTCTAATGGTTTTTGATGTATTTCTTTCAGTAAGTTTTTTAAATTCCTTGACTTAAATTTCTTTCCCTTCTCTCCTCCAAACTGATCGGCATATCCGTCGGAATACATATACAGCATATCTCCTTCTTCCAATTGAAATTCAAAATTTTGAAAAGGACTCATTTTATAGGTAAATCCGATAGGTTCTTTATTGGTTTTTAGTTCCATCAATTCTCCATTTCTAATCACTACGACAGAGTGGTAAGCTCCGGCATACTCCATTTTAAGTGTTTCTCTGTTTACCTTAATTAGAGCAGTATTCATTCCATCTCTACTTGATTCACTGTTGGCAGATTGGTCTAATTCCAAAATGATTTTATCTCTTAAAATGTTCAACATTTCATTAGGTGGTATGCTTTTTCTTAAACGAATAATCTCGTTAAACATTGCAATACCCAAGACACTCATAAATCCCCCCGGCACACCATGTCCCGTACAATCGGTTACGGCAATATAAAAATGTTTCTCAAAAGTTTTACCCCAATAAAAATCACCGCTTACGACATCTTTGGGTTCAAAATAGATAAAATGAGGAGGCAATGTATCCGTTTGATATTCTTCATCTTGCAGTAAAGCGTTCTGTATTCTTTTGGCGTAGGTAATACTGTCCTTTATTTCTTTGTGCTTCTTCTCTACAATTTCTTTTTGAATAGCTAATTGTTTGTTTTTTAGTTGCATTTGACGACTATGCTTTGCCTTGATTCTATAAGCAACAAAAGCTATTACAATAAGCAGAAAGAAAACCAAAAGTAACAGATACAAATAAAAGCTCAATTTTTCTTGGTATTCTTTGTTTTTCTTATTCTCTATTACAGCGTTATCATAAAGCAACTTACTGTTTTGGTTTTTTAATTCTGCCAATTCTTTCTCTTTAGTCAACAGCATCAGACTCACATAATTCGCATCATCAGACCCCAGTACATCAAGAAACTCAATCATCTCTTTGTCGTAACTCTCCTTCACAATCTCTTGCACATTTTTCCAGTTTTGAGCAAAAAAAGCATCAACTATGGGCTTCCAATCAGCATCTTTCGGATAAATAAAACCAAAGCCTTCTCGTTTCACCAAGTATAAACTTTGCCTTCTAATATTATCCAATTCTTTACGTTTTTTAAAAAACTGTTGTAATTCCAAATACCCGAAATATTTAGGATTTAAACTAATTTTCATAAATATTTGAGCACTAGACTCGGCAGGCTCAATTTTCAGGTACGGAAATTTCTTTTTCAGATTAAGAATATCCTCCTCATAGGTTGTCCCCGGTAAATATAGAGCAGTCATTTCACCAAACACATCAGAAAACTGTGCCGAATCAAGCACTACGGGAACCTGTTCGTTAGAAATCAACACTTCCACATTTGGCATATAAGGTGGCGAAAAGTTCACTTCTTTTTTTCGTTCCTCCGTTATACTGAAAGCACAATAAGCAAAATCCAAGTTTCCTTGCTTTACGTCGTTATACAAATTACTAAACGACGAGGCTTGTTTATAATATCGTTTTATTTTTACATTGTACTTGTCTTCTACATAAGTAAAAAACAATTCCATTATTTTGTACTCAAAATTTTCTTCATTAAGTTCCCCTTTAGCAGATGAAAAATTATAATACCCCACTTCTATTCGCCCCTTTCCCTTTTGTACCAAATCCTTAAATGAAGTTCGTCCCAATAAAGAAAAACTCCCTAGCAAAAACAGTATTACAAAAAGCCCCTTCATCATCCTCCTTATAGTTTATTGTTCTTAATCCTTGAACTGGCAAGCACCTTATGCAAATAAGGAAATTGCAAAGCCGAACCTAATAATTTTATATGATTCATATTATGGCAATCACTCCCTAAAAAATCAACCATATCATTATCTATTAATCGTTCGGCAATTTTTTTCACTTCCGGACCATAGTGACCGGTCAAAGAATTTACATTCAATTGAAAAAGCACATTTCTTTCTTTAATTTCCTCTATCCTTTGCCAATCATCAAACCAAAAAGTATATCGTTCTACGTGAGCTAAAACAGGCTGATAATTCTTCATTTGCATTTTCCAAATCACATCATTCAGCATCGGAGGTTCTTGAAAAAACGGCAATTCAAACAACACATAATTATCACCAAAAGTCAATAATTCTCCCTGCTCCACCAACTTCTCAAAATCAGCATCTAAATTATACTCAGAAGCCGCTTCCACCGTAAGATTTATTTGATTCGAAACAACCGCTTCACGCAATTTCTCCAACCCCGAAA